>JAIRKV010000206.1 GCA_031259935.1 Prevotellaceae bacterium
GTGCGATTTTTTCACAAAAAACACGTATACATTCACTATAACGGCGTTTCGTATTTCGATATTGCCGTTTGTTTTTTGTTCGCTGTTGAGAAAAAAAACTGTTTAATTCAATATACATAACGCTTGTAAACCAAAATTAATTATCTTTGCAAATCAAAATCAGAAAAATGTCAAAAAAGATAGGAAATATAATTATTTCAACAGTACTCGTGCTGCTTTGCATTTGTTTTACGGCAGCATCGTCCGACAATTTCAAGATAGTGAAAAATCTTGATATATTTTTTTCCGTATTTCGCGAATTGAATCTTCTTTACGTTGATGATATTGATGCCGACAAAATCGTAAAATCCGGTATTGAGGGAATGTTGAACGAACTTGATCCGTACACAACCTTTCTTTCGGAAGAAGACAGCGAAGAATTTGATTTGGCTACAACAGGCGAATACAGCGGCATAGGAGCAATAGTCGGCGTAAAAAACAATTACATACAGATTGTAGAAACATACAAAGATTTTCCGGCTGATAAGGCAGGTCTTGTTTCGGGCGATGTGCTTTTATCCATCGATAACGTTTCGCTGCATGGAAAAACAACAGCCGAAGCAAGCAATCTGCTGAAAGGCGAACATGGCACAACGCTTAATGCGCGCGTAGTAAAACTGAAAACTTCGGATACGATAAACATAAAACTGACACGCGAAAAAATTCACATTTCGGGAATTGCACACGCAGGAATAATACATGACAACATAGGATACATAGCGCTGTCATCGTTTACGCAAAACTGTCAAAAAGACTTCAAAAACGCTTTGCAGAAACTCGAAGCAACGCGGCAAATGAAATCACTTATAATTGATTTGCGCGGAAACTCAGGCGGATGGCTTGAAGCGGCAATTGATATTGCAGGAATGTTTGTGAAAAAAGGAACGGAAATCGTATATTCACGCGGACGAATAAAAGATTTTGACTATTCGTACAAAACAAAAGAAGAACCTTTGCTGGCAGATATTCCCATTGTTGTGCTGGTAAACAACGGCTCGGCATCATCGTCCGAAATTGTTGCCGGAGCATTGCAGGATTTGGACAGAGCCGTAATTGCAGGAACGCGAACATTCGGAAAAGGACTGGTGCAAACCGTGAGAGAATTAGGCTACAATTCGCGAATAAAACTGACTACGGCAAAATATTATATTCCAAGCGGACGCTGCATACAGGCTCACAACTTTTCGAAACTCAACGAAGATGGCAGCGTTGCCACAATTCCCGATTCGCTGAAAAAAGAATTTAATACCGCACACGGCAGAAAAGTATACGATGGCGGCGGAATCATGCCCGACATCGAAGTACAGGCAGATGAATTCAGCGACATTGCAATAAGTTTGGCTGTTCGCAATCTGATTTCGGAATATGCAATAAAATATTTTTCACAACACGAACATATCGACGAACCCGAAAAATTCAAAATTACAGATGCCGACTATCTCGATTTTATTGAATTTATTTCCGATAAAGAATATGATTACCAGACAAAAGCCGAAAATATTGTTGAAAAATTGCTGGAAGAAGTAAAAAAAGGAAAATACAACGATAACATTAAAACACAAATTGACGCTTTGAAAAGCCAAATAACACACGATAAAAACAGAGATTTGCAAACACATAAACACGAAATATCACAATTGATAAATGAAGAAATTGCAGGCAAATATTTTTATCAGCAGGGCAGAATAAGAAAAATGCTGACCGATGACAGGCAACTTGATGCAGCAGTAAATATATTGCTCGACAAAGATAAATACAATGAAATATTAAACAAACAATAATTTATAAATATGACAGATAAAAAACAAACATCATTAGATCAGGTAGCATCAAATATCAACAGAATTTGTGAAAACACAAAAATAACAGGCACAATAGAAACAACAGGCGATATTAGAATAGATGGCATTCTTGATGGCTCTGTTGTATCAACCGGACGTGTTGTTATCGGATTAAAAGGTAAAATAAAAGGAGATTTACATTGTTCGTGTATAGATGTTTCAGGTAAAATTAAGGGAAATATTATTGCAAACGATGTCCTTATTCTGAAAGAAAAATCCATACTTGTTGGCGAAATTACCGTTCAGAAACTGATAATAGAAAGCGGCGCCACATTCAACGGACTTTGTAAAATGCCCAACAGCGAACCCGACAACAATAATAATAATGAAAAATAACGCTTTCAATCAAATCTGTAATTGGCATTATTGCCAATAAATTTCGGCAGATTTAGAAACCGTTTAAATTTCATACGGAATTTATTTTATTTAGCATGATTTTGATAAAGGCGAGTTGTATTATCCATGCTTGAGTTTACGACACGCAGGCTTATCCTTTCGGTTGCATTTGGTTTTTGTTTGAAAACAATAAAAAAATCGCCCCTGAAATGTAAAAATAATTTATTGATAATCAATTTATACAAATTGCATATTGATAGCAGTTTGGTATAAATATTGGATTGCTTTGGGCTAACGCCCTCGCAATGACGAACACAAAAAAGAAAAAACCTGTTCCTGTTTTTCCGACTTTTATCTTGTATGTACGTAAAACACGGTATTTTTATTCTACAATTTGTATTTATAACTTATTTATAATAAGTGATTTAAATGCTTATTAAGGAGCGACTATTTATACAGGCATTTTAACTGCATATTGTCGATATGCTGCTGCGCATTTACTGTGTACAATGCGCAAATAAATATTATTGTTGTAATTACTGTTTTTTTCATATTCAATTAATTTACAGCAAATGTAATAAAAGAAATATTATCAGCAATTTTTTTTATTTTTTATACACTTTTTATTACTATTCAAGTTCTATGGGATTGTAAGGTTTTTTCTCTGCTGATATGTGTTTCGCAACATCACTTGGATTTATAGCGCCATCTGATCTGAATAATTCTTCAATACTTGCACGAGGATTGTCATTATGCTTCTTTATCATGTTTATATATTCCTTTTTTGAGATTAACTTGTCATTAGTATTTTCATTAATTATTGTACTGTGATTTGTTTCAATAGCAATACATTCAAATGTGAACAACGATTCCGTATCGGATATTTCAAGTATTAATCCGGGCAAACCATTAAATTTATAAGGTCCACGGCTTATTGGAATATCTAAAGCGTACCATGCCACATAATCGCGCCCGCGAAATCGCCCTGTTGCCTTTTGGCAGGTATGCGATAATACTTTTTTTGTTTCGTCGTGTATCGTCCATTTTGGAATTTCTAATTTTTCAAAGTACCTGTACATCCTTGCTATTGCAACATCAGAAACCGTTATGTTGTTTTTAACATAATCGGTATATATTATGTATTTACTTGCAGTTTTTTTGTATGGACTTGGCGCTGCCACCCCGGAACTAAACCGCAAAGAATCAACAATTTTATTATGATAACTGTAAAATTTGCTAATGTTTTTACCTGTTTCCAAATTCATTGTATCTATTTCTATTTTCACTCCGGAAGCTCGAGGTATAGTATTTTTATGTTTATACTGACACAACATAAACATTGTATCAATAACTTGGGCATTCATACCGCTGTACATAAAAACAAAAGCGAGTATAGTTAGTGTTTTTTTCATAATCTTTTGTTTCAAATAAAGCCACAGCGCAAACACGCCTGTGCTGCGGCTGGATTGTTTACTTTATGTCGCGTTCTATTACATCATAACGTCTTGCTTGGGGTGTAAATGGAGTACCATCTCTTGTAAATGTTATGTCTTGACCTGCAAAAGGAGCTTTTAGTCTATTTCTGCTCATATTTATATATGCTTTTCTACTTACTTCATAGTATTCCACACCATCAAGTTCTCCAAAGTCATTGAAAACAATTGTTTTCTTTTCTTTTTTTACTGAATATAATTCAAAATCATAATGTTCATGGGTGTCATAAATTTTCACTATCAATCCGGGCAATCCGTTGAATTTCCAAGGTCCTTCTTTTACAGGAATTTCGCGGGTAAACCATGC
Organism: Prevotellaceae bacterium; assembly: GCA_031259935.1. GTDB lineage: Bacteria > Bacteroidota > Bacteroidia > Bacteroidales > UBA932 > JAIRKV01. The sequence goes on from JAIRKV010000206.1 coordinate 4,017, forward strand.
AATATAATGCCTGCCTCTGAATGTACATGTTGCTTTTTGACATTTGTAGCCTGCAATTTCCTTTGTTTCATTCGTAATTTTCCAGTTTTGTTTAGGTACAGGTTCGCTATACAATACTCGGTCTGGCAATCTATCTGTAAGTGTTATTGT
>JAIRKV010000215.1 GCA_031259935.1 Prevotellaceae bacterium
CAAAAACAACTGTATATCGACTATCTGAATAAATTTGTAGAAACAAATATCAATGCAATATTTTTTCAAGTGCGCCCAAATGCCGATGCTTTTTACGATTCGCCATATGAATCGTGGAGCAAATCCATAACAGGAACAGCAGGGCAAGACCCCGGTTATGATGTTCTAAAGTTTATTATAGACGAAGCACATGCCCGCAATATTGAATTTCATGCATGGATAAACCCTTATCGCATTGCAATGAGAGCAAGCAAAGATTCTGTATTTCCTGCGCTGGACCCTAAAATAGATGCCTCTTTGATAAAAGATTACGACAGAATAAGAATTTATAATCCTGCGCTGCCCGAAGTACAGGAAAGAATTGTGAATATCGTAAAAGATATACTTGACAAATACGATGTTGATGGTATTCACATGGACGATTATTTTTATCCTGACCCGGGATATTATTCAAATTTGAACGATACAGCCGAGTACAGAATATACGGAAGTGAATATGCAACAATAGATTCTTTCAGATTTGCAAATGTTGATAAAGTAATAAAAAGAATACACGAAACTATTAAAAATATAAAGCCCGGCGTGATATTTTCAATATCGCCGACATCAAGTATATCTTATAACAATTCTCTTTATGCAAATATTGTTAAATGGTACGAAAATCAATGGTTAGATGTTCTTATTCCACAAGTATATTCGGCAACAGGGTCTATAACAAGTACTTCATCATTCAACAGACTTGTAAATGATTGGAATCAATATTATAAAACAAAAGTCGCTTTGATGATAGGACATTATCTTTCGAGAGTTGGCGATGGTACAAGCAGTCAATTCACCTCGGCAAAGGAAATAGTTGACCAGTTTGCAATAGTGCGCCGACAGTCGGGAACAAAAGGAAGCATACTTTTTAGCGCCAAATGTTTTTTTGATAACAACGGACATGGAAATTTAGGAGTGATAGATGTACTTAAAACAGATGTCTTCCAAAATCCTGCCGTACGTCCTTTTATCGGTCGTAAAACAGAAACAGACCCAACACCGCCAATAAATGTTGTATTGAATGGAACTACATTGACATGGAATGTTTCGCCGGATTTGACGTCTGTTGTTTATCTCATTCCTGAAAATGAAACAAAAGCGCAAATTGCTACAATTACCGCATCCAATACTTATCATATAAGCGTAAAAGGAAAGTATTTTGTAACAGCAGTCAATAAAGACAATGTTGAAAGTGAAATATCAGATGAAGTAGCTTATAATTAATAAATATTTTAGTGATTAACAGAATAACCTTGCAAAATTTTGCAAGGTTATTTTTTGTATCGGATTTTGATACAGAATAATTCAGATAAACAGAAACCTTTGCAAGGCAAAAGTGTTGATAAAATGTTAATATTTAGTCGCTCCTTAATAAGCAGACAACACATTGATTGTTAATAACTTGTGAATAAAAACATTTGTATAAAATTGCAGGAATTAGTACCTTTGCAGTCAAAAAACAGGAAAATTAGGTTATACCAACCTGCTATCAAAATGTAATTTGTATAAATTGATTATCAATAAAATATCTTTATATTTCAGGTTATTTTGATGCCGTTTTGGTATCAATACTTGAATTTATTTGTTTTTAACAAAGCCTTAAATCATATCAAATGTAATATTGCTTAAAGGCGCAACAGGTTTATATGATTTTTTTTGCAAACAACCCGATTTTTGTAAATTTTTAACTTCCGAACAGATAAATCCATATTTTTTCATAACTTTGTCGTTCAATATTTCAATCTTTATTGATAAATGGGAAAAAGAAGAAAAAAAATATACAAAATATTAGGAAAAAAATATCATTTTTCCGTTTACAACGATACTGACTACGAACTGGTATGGAAAGCGCGTCTTTCAGGCTGGCTTGTTTTAAGTATTATTATGCCTGTTATTTTAATTGTTTTTTTTCTGTTTTTTTTATTTATCGCTTATACGCCAATACGCAATATTATTCCGGGTTATCCCAGCAGCGTGATACGCCAAAGAATTATAAACAATGCCGAAAAGCTTGATTCACTTGAAAATGCAATCGCTTCATGGGAAGGATATTTCAATTCGATTCAATCGTTTGTTTCGGGTGAAATAGATTCTATCGGAAACGAAAATATTAATCTGGATTCAACGGTTAATACAACATTTACGGAATATCCTCTGCTGCCGGAAGATTCTGCTTTTCGAGCAGAAATTGAACAGGAACATATTTCCCGTCTTTCAACAAACAACAAAAATATCATATCCGAAAACATGTACCTGTATCCGCCATTGAAAGGCGAAATAATAAGTTCGTTCGATGCAAATAAAAAACAATTCGGCATAAATATCAAAGCAACGGCAAGTCCTATTGTTACGGCAACATTCGATGGAATGATAATTTTTTCAGGATGGACTCCCAATGATAATTATGTTATTCAAATACAGCACAGTAATAACCTGATATCAATTTATACGGGAAACAACACAACATTCAAATCAACAGGCGAGCGAGTGAACGCAGGCGAAGCAATAGCAAGCGTAGGAATAACAAATGCCGTAAAAGACAGTTATTTACATTTTGAATTATGGCAAAACGGGATTCCTGTTGATCCAACAATTTATATTCAATTTTAATGAAAAAAAAACGCGTAGCAATACTTGGCTCAACAGGATCTATCGGTACACAAATGCTTGATATAATACGCACTCATCACGACAAATTTGCTGCCGAAATTCTTGTAGCCAACAATAATGCCGAACTGTTAATACGACAGGCAATAGAATTTCAGCCGGATGCAGTAATAATTGTAAACGAACAGCAATACGATTTTGTGTGCGAAGCGCTTGCAAAATATCCTGTAAAGGTTTTCACAAAACCCGAATCGGTAGAGCAAATAGTTTGCAGCGAAAATATTGATATTGTGCTTGCTGCAATAGTAGGATATGCAGGATTGAAACCTGTGATAAGCGCAGTAAAATCAAAAAAAACAATAGCGCTGGCAAATAAAGAAACGCTTGTTGTTGCCGGCGATTTAATTATGCGTTTGGCTGAACAGTATCAAACCCCAATAATTCCTGTCGATTCCGAACATTCGGCAATTTTTCAAAGCATTTTGGGAGAACCAAATGAGATAGAAAAAATTCTGCTTACGGCTTCAGGAGGTCCGTTTTTTAATATTGACGACAAATCTATCGAAAACGTAACAAAAACCGATGCGCTGAAACATCCGCGATGGACAATGGGAAAAAAAATTACAATAGATTCGGCAACCATGATGAACAAAGGTTTTGAAGTAATTGAAGCCCGATGGCTTTTTGATGTTCAACCCGAACAGATTCAAATTGTTGTTCATCCTCAATCAATAGTTCATTCGATGGTACAGTTTGCAGATGGCTCTATAAAAGCGCAACTCAGCGAACCCGACATGCGAATATCCATTGCTTATGCACTCAACTTTCCGGTGCGATTACCGCTTAACTGCAAGCGTCTTGATTTTTCCAAGTTTCTGACATTGGAATTTAAAAATCCTGATGTCAAAAAATTTCCATGCATAACATTAGCGTACGAAGTTCTCAAAAAAGG
>JAIRKV010000225.1 GCA_031259935.1 Prevotellaceae bacterium
ATAATATAAACAAATTCATACTTACGAATTGCAAATGTAAATTTTTTATTTTCATTGATTTGGATATTTAATAAAATTTAACCGCCGCCACCGTTTTTTATTATGCATAAAATTAAGCAGTCGTTTCTTAAAAAGCAAACAATGCATTTATTATTAATGACTTGCGAATAAAAACATTTGTATAAAATTGCAGAAATCAGTAATTTTACAGTCAAAAAACAGGAAAATTTTACAACCTTTCCGACAGACTCGAAACCGTATAAAAAGGTGATAGACAAATGCAACGTGATAAATGAAAAAACGAAATAAAAAACAAATTATTTGCCTCGTTTGTGTATGATTCGGAAATTTAAATATTATATTTCCTAAATTGGAGAGCAATAATTAATAACGATGATTAAATTTACTGAAATTCAGATAAATACATGTCGCTTTATAGTTATAACAGTTAACAACTATAAAATATACATAATTTGTTGAATATAAATATATTATCGCATAGTTATTAACTTTTTTTCTCCAATTTAGGCTGCAACATAGACAGCGCTTTTTTATTGTTTTTAAATCGAACAGATTTTGGCAATCTTGTCCCGTCACAAGGTCAACGCATTTAATTTTATAACAACCTTATTATAAGCATTTTACAATCGGAAATTTTAGAAAAATCTCATTTTGTAATGCCTTGATTATAAGCATTATATGTTATTTTAATGCGTTGACCCTGATTTTTAACTGAAATATTTGCGATATTTTAATAATATTTTTTAATTTTGCGGAAAAAAATTTATTATGTCGATAAAATTAGGAATAACGGCGCAAAGCGAAGTTACTGTTGATATTGGCAATACGGCAATAAGCATTGGTTCAGGAAGTTTGCCTGTTTTTTCAACGCCATTTCTTGTTGCTCTTATGGAAAATGCAGCAGTGAAATGTATTAACGGATATTTAGATGAAACCCTTACTACTGTTGGGATTGCATTGAATATAGAACATATGAAGGCTTCGGCAATCGGAGAAAAAATTATTGCAAAAGCAACACTCGTTAATATCTGTAACAGAGAACTTTTATTTGATGTTGAAGCATACGGCAGCAGAGGAATGATAGGGAAAGGTTCGCACAAGCGTTTTGTGATTAATAAGGAAAAATTTATGGAGAAATTAAAATAAAAATGTTAAAAATATTACAGGTTAATGTTAATATAATAAATATGTTAGTATATTTACGATTTTAAAAATATTTTGAAAATGATAAAATTATTAAAATTTCAATTTAACCAGATTGAAGAGAATACGTATCTGGTTTACGATGAAACTGGCGAATGTATTATAATTGATGCAGGTTGCAGCAATGCGCATGAAAACAAAATTTTGCAAAAAGCAATTAGTGATAATTGCCTGATACCCGTGAAGTTAATATGTACTCACGGACACTTTGACCATATAATGGGAACCCGTTTTGTATGCGAAACCTATAAAATTGAAACATATATACATAAAGAAGAGCTAAGTAATTTTGAACAAGCATCATCATACAGTTCCCGTTTTGGAATTAACGTTGTGCCGCCGCCAATACCGCATAATTTTTTGAATGATGGCGACGAAATAAAATTCGGAGTAAGTTCGTTTAAAGTAATTTTCACTCCCGGGCACTCTCGCGGCGGAATATGTCTGTACAGCGCAGATGCCAGAATGTTATTCAGCGGCGATACGCTTTTTGCAGGCAGCATAGGTCGTACCGACTTGCCCGGCGGCGATTATGATGTGTTGATGAACAGCATTAAAAAACTTATGCAGTTGCCTGAAAATACCAGAGTGTTTTGCGGTCATGGACCACAAACTACAATTGCTTACGAAAAACTGACAAATCCGTTTATTACCGAAATTCCGTAATAATTTTTTATATATATATTGTGTATTTGCTAAATTAATTAATATTTAAAAATAATGAAAAAACCACTTATATTCTTGATATTCTTAATTTTTACCATGTTGTCATTAGTTGTTTACAATAATATTAACGACAGCAAAAAAAACATTTCTGTCGTATCGATTGCAAATGCCAACAATGAGCAACAAAGTAATTCCATTAATAGTAATTCGCAGAATATAAAAGTTATACATGCTCCGAAATCGGCATTTTTTGCAGGCGAAGAACTGCCTTTATCTTATTTTGATGTATGCGAATCGCTTGAGCGCGAATTAAATCAAATAACGTACAGTCATAGTTTAACACTGCTAACAATCAGATTATCAGGACGATATTTTGGCATAATTGATTCGATCTTAAAAAAGCACGGTTTGCCTGATGATTTCAAATATCTGTGTGTAGCCGAAAGCAATTTGCAGAATGCAATTTCTCCGGCAAAGGCTGTGGGATTTTGGCAATTTTTATCGGATGTGGCTGAATATTACGGACTTGAAGTGAACGATGAAGTTGACGAAAGATATAATATCGAGAAAGCAACGGTTGCCGCATGCAAGTATTTAAAAGAAGCATATCATAAATATAATAATTGGGCGCTTGCTGCCGCTTCATATAATATGGGAATGACAAATCTGAATAAAGTTATCGAAAACCAGCAAATGCACAATTATTACGACTTAATGCTGAACCCTGAAACCAGCAGATATCTTTACAGAATCGTTGCATATAAAATCGTATTTTCCAATCCTGAACTGTATGGGTTTTATGTTGCTGACAATGAAAAATTCAGACCATTTGAATATGGCGAAATTACTGTAAATTACCCGATAATGAACATTGCAGATTTCGCCCAAAAACATAATACAAATTATAAAATAATTAAGATTTTGAACCCGTGGTTACGCAAAAATAAACTCACAAATAAGGCAAAAAAAACATATAAAATAAAAATTCCGGGTAAAAACTTTAGACTTGCGGAATAAAACACTAATTAATAATATATTAACGACAGTTATTTGAATATAAAGTTTAGATAAAATAAAAAAATGAATAAAAAATCAAAATTCAGTATATGAAAAACCAAATTTTCCTCACATTTTTCATGTTTTTGACGTTGGCAGGTTGTACAAAAACTGTAGAAGAAAAAATAAAGCAAGCCGTTTTATTACAAATTGACAGATATCCAAAATCAACATTACAAGATATTTATAAAAATTTTTATCAGGATTATTTTGGAACAGAACATGCTATTCCGAACAAAAAGGCTGTTGAAGATTATTTAATGAGCGAATTACTTGAAATACAAGAAGTAAGTTATGATACAATTATAGAAATAACCGGCTGGAGGCACAATTTTGTGCGCATTCCTTTGGCGCTGGTAAAAAACGGAAAAATTCCGGCTGATGAATTGTTACAGGCTTTTATTGAAAGTGCATCAAAAATCGACAGCGCCACTGCCGACAAATGGATTGATGAGTGGAACAATATTGTACAAACCATTGAAAAAATGCATCTTGACATTGCGGATTTTGATAATGATAAAGAAAAAATAGCAGAATTGCTGAAACAAAATCCGAAAATGGCATTACACCACAGCAAAATTTTTAATAAAACCTATCAACCTCATTACAGAATTGTTGAAAAGACGATTTATAAAACCCGACTGGAAAAATTCGTAAAATGATTTTTTCTTATATATGCATATTGTACGAATATTATTAATCTGTAAATAAAGCAAATGACAAGTATTTATTTTCTGCTTTTTTTAATAGATCACTGTCTGTTTTTAAGTTTTCATCAAACAGTTGCGTCTTAATTTCCATCTTGTTTTTGTTAAGCGTTTTATTCCATGTTCCCACTATTTTCCCGTTATACATTATTATCGGGCGAAATATTCCGTTTTTCGTGAAAGCGTGAAGTTGATATTGCGGATCAATCACCGAAGCTCTATTTTTATAACTTATAAGATATTCGTCGAATGGAGGCAAAAAACAGGCATATTCCGAAAAATCGGATTTTGTGCCGGATGATTGATGTACAAACAAAACTGTTTTTGACTTTTTTTCTTTAATTAAATCTTTGTCAATCAAACTAATTGCATACTTACAATCTGCAACCGATAATCCCGACCACCAGTTGAAATCCTGTAAACTTGCAGGCGAATGACTTTTGAAATATCTCGTTGCCAATTTGGCAAGTGCTTCATCTTTATTTATTTTTTTTGCAGGTTCAACTCTTTCATCTATAAGTGCATAGCTTTGTTGTCGTCCTTTGTCTGTTCCGCTGCATACAATTCCTTCTGCTTCGGCACGGTACATAAAATGGCTCATTCGCAAAGCATCGGTTTTAATTCCGAATCTGTTCAGATTATCGGCAATTTCGAGTCGAGTAAGATGATTGTTGCCTTCAAGCATTTTTGCAATCTTATCATTTGTTTGTAAATACAGTTTTTCGCTTATTTCCAGATATTTATCACTTGCCGAACGCGCCGTTTTTATTTTTTCTCCGCACAGGTCGAGCATCCAGCGAATATCTTCGGCAGCAACAAGATGCCATGTAGGGCGCATAATATGCGTTCGTAAAATGTCGCCTTTATTCAAAGCGGTTTCTACGGCGCTGATTTTGCATGATTTAAGCCTAACGCCGATTGCCCATTTGCACATATTATAATCCTGCGCCTGAATTGCGCCCATCCACGAAACAAGATCTTTGGCTTCGTCAAATGTCGGATTTACTAATTGCTGGCTGACTGCACGTATTGTGTGTATCATAAAATAAAGATTATTAAATATTTGGCAAAATTAATAAAATATCTGTAAATCTTGCGGCAAATTTGCATAAAATTTTCACAGGCAACATACCGGAAGCGGATAAAAAAATTCATACGCCACTGTAAACGAGCACTTTTTGGTAAAGGCAATTTGACAATTTAACCCAAAAACAATTTTGATTTGTTTGTATAATTCGTAAATTTCGTATATCTTTGCAGGTTATGATTGACCAGACAACTATAAATAAAATATTTGATACTGTTGATATTGTAGATATTATTCAGGATTTTGTTTCGCTGAAAAAACGCGGTGCAAACTATATCGCATGCTGTCCTTTTCATGACGAAAAAACGCCATCGTTTTCAGTTTCGCCGACAAAAGGTATTTTCAAATGTTTTGGCTGCGGAAAAGCAGGAAATGCCGTAAGTTTTGTACAGTTGCACGAAAATATTTCCTATGGCGAGGCTTTGAAATACATTGCAAAAAAATATGGAATAGAAATTAATGAGCGCGAATTAAGCCCCGAAGAACAGCATCGCAACGACGACCGCGAAAGCATTATGACAGTTCTTTCCTATGCTCAGCAGAAATTTGTTGAAAATCTGACGGAAACCGGCGAGGGAAAATCAATCGGACTGAGTTATTTCAGCGAACGCGGATTTTCGCAGTCAACAATCAAACAGTTTCAGCTCGGATACGGTATGCGCTCACTGTCATCGTTTTCAAAACAGGCGCTTGCCGATGGTTACAAAAAAGAATTTCTGCTGAAAGCAGGTCTGTGCCACGAACGCGAGCAGACAGGCGAACTTGTGGATTTTTTTGCCGGACGCGTAATTTTTCCCATACATTCGGTTACGGGACGCGTGATTGCTTTTGGCGGACGTGCGCTCAGCGCCGAAAAAAATATTGCAAAATATAAAAATTCGCCCGAATCGGAACTTTATGCGAAAAACAAAACGCTTTACGGCTTGTATTTTTCAAAAAACGCAATTGTAAAAAAACAAAAATGCTATTTAGTCGAAGGTTATACGGACGTCATATCGATGTATCAGGCAGGCATTGACAATGTTGTAGCCTCGTGCGGAACATCTCTGACAGTTGAACAGGCAAAACTTATTCGCCGCTTTTCACCCGAAGTAACGGTAATGTACGACGGCGATTCGGCAGGTATTCACGCTTCGCTGCGCGGAATTGATATTTTGCTTGAAGAAGGATTAACGGTAAAAATTATACTTTTTCCCGATAACGAAGACCCCGACTCGTTTGCACGTAAACATTCGATTTCCGAAACGGAAAAATTTTTAAGTGAAAACGAACAGGATTTCATTGTTTTCAAAACAAACCTTTTGCTGTCGGAAAACAAAAACGACCCTGCCCGAAAAGCCAAAATAATAAGCGATGTCGTGCAGTCAATCAGCCTTATTCCCGATAATATCGCTCGAATGACCTATCTGAAAGAATGTGCGCAGTTGTTTGATGCTGACGAAAATACACTGGCTCAGGAAATAAAGCGCGAACGTGCAAAAAAATATTACGGCAAGGAATATAAAGATATAAAACCGCTGATTACCGAAAAAAAACGGCAGGTCGGCAATATTTCAATCATCGATAACAATTGCGATGAACAGGAAAAAGAATTAACATATTTTCTTTTGAAGCACGGAAATCATCCTTTGTTTGAAAACAGGCACGGAAGTATTGATACTGTGGCTCAATATATAATAGCCGAATTGAAAAAAGATGATATTGCGCTGCAAAACGAATGTTATAAACAAATCTTTATCGAATACGAAAACCTTTTGAATCAAAACATGGAATTTTCGATAAAACATTTTATAAACAATATCGACAAAAATATTTCGGAATTTGCGGTTAATATCATCTCAGACGAATACGAATTAAGCGAAATATGGAAACGTTTCGGCGCCGGCATTTCACCCGAAGAAGACGAGCTAAAGCGCACAGTTCCAAGAGCAATAACCGTTTACAAAATAAAATTGCTTGCGCAAACCATCAACACATTCACCGCAGAACTTAATAAAAGTATTAGCGAAAACAACGATGAAAAAGTAACTTTAATAACAAAAAAAATCATGGAACTTACCCAAATACGCAAAATTCTGTCGGACACGCTGAAAAGAGTTACATCCTGATGAAATATCGGTTTTATACAGGCATTTACATTAACAGTTCACATTAATATCATATTCGCAGATACCTGTGCATTAAAATT
>JAIRKV010000247.1 GCA_031259935.1 Prevotellaceae bacterium
AAACAGGCAATTCCTTTGTTAAACGGATTTATTATAAAAACATCGCTTTCTATTTTTTCATCTGTATTTATTGTCCACAGCGATTTTGCATTACTGTCGATTAATTCCGCCAGATTGTTGTCGTATTGCAATATTGTGTATTTTCTTTTATCGACATTGTTTTCTATGGTTTGTTTAAAAATCACATTTGCCGATTTTCCATTTGTATTTTCAACATTATCTGCAATGGCAATTGTTTGATTTTCAGTTGTTTTTTGCGTTGCCGAAGATGTCAGTAAAATATTGGAATTTAAATAAAATTTTTTGCTTGCAGGTATAATTTCAATAAAAATATTTTTGAAAAAATCTTTATTGTTTTTATCAGGCGCATCAAACAGTTTTCTTATTCCTGCCGGATTTGCATAAAATGCAGCCAGCGATTCATCAATAATATAGTCGGAATTTATCGACAAAATTCCGGTATTTTTCAAATTCTGTATTTTATGTTCAGATATTACAATAAAATCATCAACGATGTTTACTTCCTTACCTTTATTCAGGCTGAAAAGTTTACCGAACATTGTCGTTATAATATCCGAAATAACGTTTTTACTGTCGAGCTGGCTTAATTCATTTGCCGCCGATTCGGCGTTCACAATTTTTATCAAAGTCATCCAGCCGTAAGATTGATGGTATGCCAGCGTAATTTCTTCGGGATAAAGCGATTTTATAAAGTCTTCAATATCAAAATATAGCGAATCGCTCATTTGTATAAGTTTGTCGAAATAACTGTTTTCCGTATCACTGAAAAACGCATTATATTCGTTTAATAAACTGTCGATATTGTTTATTTGCATTGAATATGCAACAAGCGTTTCGCGAGGTAATACATTCAATGTTTTGAAGTCCGATTTTTGCTGAGTATTCAATAAGTTTAAAAAATTTTGATTGTTTGTATAAACAAAACCGCTGAAATTACAAAGGTTTTTTGTTATGTCGGCATCGAGAATAAACCAGCGGGCAAAGTTTTTCATAAAACAGGAATAATCGTCTGCAACGGTTTTGTCGAACAGTGTATTTATAAGATTCGGTAATTGTATCGAATTGATAAAAATATTTGCATCAACATGTCGTCCCGATGTGCGAATTCCATCTGTAAAAAGAGCATCTTCGGAAAGCGTTTGTTTGTTTTTCACCTGTTGCAAGTTGGTTTTCAATGCATTAAGCGATGAACTTGCTGCAACAAGATTATCGAAACGGTGAATATAAAATTTTGAACTGTCGAATGCGTAACATGAAATATTGCTGCCTGTATTCAATGTGTCGTCGGTTTTTGATGCAATTCCCGTCAAAATTTCATTAATATCGGCATGTTTTTTTACAGGAATAAAATGAACAAAATCGAGTGATTTGTTTTCGTTTACAAAGGCTGCCGACAAAATATAAACCGAATTGCGCCGAACAACAAAATTTGTATCTGCAATATCAGGAAGAAGATTTGTAATGAGAGGAGCGAGAAATTTGTCGTTTTCGTAAATAAGATTGAAAAATTCGGAATTTTCGTTTTCATTGACAAGTTGCATAGGATTGTTTATTCTAACATAAGCAGCAGCATTATTACCGGCTGAATTTAAAAAATTGTATGCTTCGGAACTGCTTTTATCTTTAATGGCGATATAACCTAAAACGCACACGGCAATCAATATAATTATAAATAATATGGAAATTATTTTTTTTATCATCTTTGTCAAAATATTTCATGCAAAGATAATAAATATATGATTAATCTCAGGCAAAGGTCTGTATTAAAAACATGAGTTATAATCAAATCAACGAAATAATTTCTTGACAGGCAGAAAGTTCGGCAAATAAAAAACCGCCTGAAAAAGCGGTTTTTATTTTTTGAAGTTGCTACAGAATTACTTTTCTCCTGTATTTTCTACCAGATCAACTATATCCTTAAAATTGCTGCCATGAAAACCATTTGCAGCCTTGTTCAAGTCTAAAGTTACAGTAATTAAATGAGTAATTGTATCTTCTATATTAATATTAAACATACCGCGATTTTTGATAATGTACTGTTCAAAATCGCGTAAACTTTCCAATGCCTGCTTATTATACAGCATCGCATTTTCGTATTCATAATCACAAACTTTAATAGCTGCTTCAAGGTTAACATTTTTACCATTGATAGAGCATAACATCTTGATTAACTCACCAATTAAACTGACTTCGCTAAAATACTTCTGCTGAGTATTTTCAAAATAGTTTAATAATTTGTTTAAGCATTCTTTAACACCTTTACTAACAACGAAAGGTAATTGTTCGGCTTTTTCTGTCTTTTTTGATTCCATGAAATAATAATTTTAATTTTTATATTGTTTTATTTTAATAATAATAACGACTAACAAAATTAAGAAAAGTTTTTTTAACCAACAAAATTTTTTTATATTACTTTTGTTTTACTGATACTTACATATTTTGCTTATGTTAATATTTTGTACATTTTACCCTTATGAGTATAAAATCAAAATTAAAAAAACACATAAAAATAACTCTGTTTTAATATAAATTGTCAAAAAAAATATTTACACAAAATTAATTATCATTCCCGATTTATGATATTATTGTATTATTGCAACTGTAAACATTTGATTTTATTATAAATACAATGAAACACATTCGTCTTTACAACATAAAAAAATTAGAAAAAAAACAGAGAATAAAAATACGGGAAAATTTCATGAAACTATATTTTTTCTCATTATTTTTTGAAAAATCCATATAACCACGTGTGTTGCTATTCTTTATATATTCATTTTTCAAAAAAATTTATCAACAGATATTAACAAGGTAACTAACAAGTTTTCATATAATTATTAACATGTTATGCACATTTTTTTGTTGAAAATATATTTTGCTGATAATCAGCATATTATTAAAAAATATATTATGCTTACAGCAAAAAGTGCCACAAAGTGCCATAATATCCCATAAAATACATATCTTTGTGCAAAATTAATTATTAACCAGACAGACATAAAAAATGGCTCTATTTATAGGCGAATATAAAAGTAAGATTGATGCAAAAGGACGCATGGTATTTCCTGCTGCGTTTAAAACCGAGTTGTTTTTACATTCAGAAAAACGTTTGGTGATACAAAAAGATTTTTATCAAAAATGTTTGTCGATGTACACCATCGAGGCTTGGGCAATACTGGTAAATGAAATGAAAAGCAAACTGAATTTGCAGAACCGTGAACAAGCCGAATTTTGGCGTACGTTTATGAGTAATCGCGCCGAAGTTACACCCGATGAAATCGGCGGCAGAATAATAATTCCGCGCCGATTGCTTGATATGATTGAAGCAACCGGCGAAGTTGTATTTATTGGTTTTGACGACCATATTGAACTCTGGAGCGCTCAAAAATTTGAAACTTTGACAATGACCGAAGACGAATTTTCGGAGGCTGCGGCAAAATTTTTGGGATAAAAGTATAACAACAGTTATTGCAATTAAATTTGAAATGAACGAAATGTATCACATACCGGTTTTGTTGAACGAAAGCATTGATGCCTTAAACATCAATCCATCAGGAATATACGTTGATGTTACATTCGGCGGCGGCGGTCATTCGCGTGAAATTATGAAACGACTGACTGTCGGAAAACTTATTGCATTCGATAGCGACAGCGATGCCGAAGTAAATAAGATAAATGACGACAGGTTTATTTTTGTGAGAAATAATTTTCGTTTTTTACACAATTTTTTGCGTTATAATGAAATTAATGAAGTAGATGGAATTATTGCCGATCTTGGAGTTTCGTCTCATCATTTTGATGATGCTTCACGTGGATTTTCGTTCCGCCATAATGCGAAAATTGATATGAGAATGAATAAAAATTCGGATTTTTCGGCTGCAAAACTTTTGAACGAATACGACGAAATCGAGTTAAAACGCATATTTCAAAATTACGGAGAACTGACAAATGCAAAGCATCTTGCAAAAATAATTGTTGAAAAACGCAATAAGATTCCAATAAAAACAGTTGATGATTTTTTAATTGCAATAAAACCGATTACGCCTGAAAAAGATGAAAAGAAATTTTTGGCAAAAGTTTTTCAAGCGCTGCGAATTGAAGTAAATAAAGAAATAGATGCTCTCGAACAAATGCTTGTTCATTCATACAAAAGCCTGAAAAACAAAGGCAGATTGGTTGTTATAACCTATCATTCGATAGAAGACAGAATGGTAAAAAATTTTATGCGTTCGGGAAATACGGATGGAAAAATTGAAAAGGATTTTTATGGAAATACGGATTGTCCGTTTGAACTTATTACACGCAAGCCAATTGTGCCATGCGCTGCGGAAATTGAAAAAAACAGTCGCGCTCGAAGCGCAAAACTCAGAATTGCAGAAAAAATAAAATGATTATGGAAGAAACCGACAACATGCAAAAAAACAAAAACAGCGAATCGGATGCATCTAAAATATTGAAAGACATTATATCCGGAAAAATATTTGTAAGCGCCAATATTCAAAAGCATTTAAGATATATTTTCTTCGTTTTTTTTATTGCGGTGTTCTATATCGGATACCGCTATGCAGTTGAAAATACCGTACGCGAAAACAAAAAATTAGACGACGAAATAAAATTATTGAGAACCGAATATATATATCAATCATCGCAATTGATGGAAGAAGGACGAAAGTCGAACATTATAAAAAAATTAAAGAATAAAAATTTGACATTAAAAGAACCCGAAAATCCGTTTAGACGCATAAAAATAAAATAATATGATAACAGTTAAAAACATAATACGGCGAATAACTCTGTTCTATTTATTAACAGTCTTGTTGAGTTTGTTGATAATAGCGCAAATTATTTATTTGCAGTTTTTTACTGATTTGAAAGATAAGGCGGAAATAATAAAAAAAGAAGTCGTACAGGCAAATCGCGGAAATATTTACACACACGACATGCAATTACTTTCGGTATCAATTTCCAAATATGAGGTAAGAGTTGATTTTTATGCACTGAAAACCAATCTTTTGGAAAACGATGCTAAAAAAATGTCGCTGTATTATAATAAACTCGAAAAGGACTTAAAAAATAAAATTAAAGAACTCGGACTGCAATCAAAAGAAGAAATCAAAAATCTGCATAAGGAATTGAAAAACAGAATCAAGGAAAAACGCAAATCCGATACGATAAACGCCAATATTTATATCGACAGTCAAATAAAAAGTTTGGCAGTTGCATTGTCCGGTCTTTTTAAAGATAAAAACGCAGCAGAATACGAATCGTTTATAAAAACATGCTGTCGAAAATCTATTGAAAAAATTGATACGACAAAAGGCAAAGCACAGGAAAGTTATCGTAACATACGCATCGGACAAAAGTATATTGATTATATCGAATTAAAAAAACTTCTGGATTTTCCTGTTTTCAGACTGGGCAAAGGAACCAGCGGATTAATCATTAACGACAAAACATCTCGCATTCCCGTTTACGGTTCGCTTGCAAAGTCAGTTATTGGCGAAGTAAACAGTAACAATTTTGCAATAAGCGGAATAGAAAAATCATTTGATAAATATTTATGCGGAAAAAATGGCTTACAAGCCCTTACAGGCGGAAAACCAATAAACAGTGCCATAAATATTTTGCCCGAATCGGGCTATGATGTCGTTACAACTTTGGATTTAAACATACAGGAAGCAGTCGAAAATGCATTAATGCAACAAATTAAAACAGGAAACGACAAAGGAATAGCAATAGAAGGCGGAACGGCAATTGTGATGGAAACCGCAACAGGCGAAATTCGCGCAATTGCAAACATGAAACGCAAATCCGACGGAACTTACGACGAAACATACAATTACGCATTAAAGGAAAGAAGCGATCCCGGCTCAACGTTTAAACTTGCCTCATTAATTGCTTTGCTCGATGATGGATTTGTAAAATTGAATGATGTAATTGATGTGAAAGCAAATGCTGAAATAACAGAAGGAAAAAAAATGGTATGGGAATATAAAAAATACAAAGTCAGGGATGACCATGTTTTCGGAAACCTTTCGGTAAGAAAAATTTTTGCCAATTCATCGAATATAGGAACCGCAAAGCTCGTAACCAAACATTATGGCAGCAATCCTCAAATTTTTTTCGACAAACTGCATTCAATCGGATTGTTTCAAAAGTCATTAAATTTGCAAATTGATGGCGAAGCGCCTTCTTATGCCGAAATGGAAACTGTGCAAAAACCCAATCAAAATCTGTTAGCACCTTCGGCATACGGATATTACGTCAAATTTGCGCCGATACATACTCTTACGTTTTATAATGCAGTTGCAAACGACGGAAAAATGATGAAGCCAAAATTTGTAAAAAAGATAATTCGACATGGACAGGTAATAAAAGATTATTCCGATGAAGTTATAAAAGACCGTATTTGCTCGCAGGAAACACTGTTACAAGTGCGCGAAGCGCTTCAATCTGTTGCCGATTCGGGAACCGTGAGACAATTTAAGTTGCCGTTTTATTTTGCAGGAAAAACAGGAACATCGCAACGCACAATGCACAGAGTTGTTAAACGCGTCAAAGATACGGTTATAAATGGTGTCAGACAGCAAATTACAGATTCGATACGGAAATCATATTATGCCGATGATGCACATCAGGCAAGTTTTGTCGGTTACATTCCTTCCGACAAGCCAAAATATTCAATCATCGTTGCACTGTACAGTCCGAAAATGCAAGGCTCTTTCTATGGCTCAACTTATGCAGCGCCCGTATTTGTAGAAATTGCAAAAAAACTTTATTCATCCGACATAAACTGGTATGAACCTGTCGAACGCAACGAAGATTCGTTATATTTACCGAATATGAAAAATGCTGTATATCAACAAATAAAGGCAATTGCATCAAAATTGAATATTCCTTTCGACAGCAATGCGGAAAAAAATGAATGGGTAAAAATTTCAAAAAACGATTCGAAATTAACGGCAACAAAAATACAAATTGATGACAGTAAAGTTCCATCGGTAATAAATATGGGATTGCGCGATGCGATTTATTTGATAGAAAAATCAGGAATGAAAGTAAGTTTTTCAGGTAAAGGAAAAGTGAAAACACAATCTGTTGCCGCCGGAACAGCCGCAATAAAAGGAACAACAATACACTTGGAACTTGAAATATGATTATAAGCCATAATAAATAAAATTCAGAAAAATGGAATTATCAAAATTAATATCAAAAATAACGCCGGAAGAAATAGCAGGTAACGACAGCATAAACATCTGTTCGCTTGGATTTGATTCGCGTAATGTGCGTGAAAATCAATTGTTTTTTGCCATTTGCGGAACAAAAGCAGATGGACATGACTTTATAGATGATGCAATAAAGCAAGGAGCAGCAGCGATTGTTTGTGAACGTTTCCCCGAAAAACTGAACGAAAAAATTTGTTACGTAAAAGTCGCTAATACTGATACTGCTATCGGAATTATTGCTTCCGAGTTTTATGGAAATCCATCATCAAAACTCAAACTTGCAGGCGTAACCGGAACTAACGGAAAAACAACAACAGCAACATTACTGTTTCAACTGATAAAAAATTACGGATACAAGGCAGGACTGATTTCAACAATTGCAAACTATATCGACAATAAAAAAATTGAAACTGTGCACACAACTCCGGATGCCGTTCAAATAAACGAACTTTTGAGTAAAATGGTTGAAGCGGGTTGCGATTACTGTTTCATGGAAGTAAGTTCTCATTCAATTGTTCAAAACCGAATTGCAGGGTTAACTTTTGCAGGAGGCATTTTTTCAAATATCACTCGCGATCATCTTGATTATCACGGAAGTTTTGAAGAATATATAAAAGCAAAAAAGAAATTTTTTGATGATTTGCCGGCGACCGCTTTTGCACTTACAAACATCGACGACAAAAACGGAAAAGTGATGATGCAAAACACAAAAGCAAAATATAAAACTTATGCTTTGAAAACTATCGCCGATTACAAATGCAAAATTCTTGAAATAAGTTTTACGGGAATGCTGTTGAATATCGATGGCATTGATGTTTGGACAAAATGCATCGGCGTTTTCAATGCATATAACATGCTGGCTGTTTACGCAACAGCACGGGAACTTGGAATAGAAAAAACAGAGGCTTTGCGATTATTGAGCAACTTGAATCCGGCTGCCGGAAGATTTGAATGTATCCGCGCAAACACTGGAATAACGGCAATAGTAGATTATGCACATACTCCGGATGCACTCGAAAACGTGATTACAACAATAAACGAAATTTGTCAAAAAGAACTGTTGATAACAGTAGTAGGATGCGGAGGAAATCGCGACAGAGGAAAACGTCCGTTGATGGCAAAAATTGCAAGTGAAAACAGCGGACTTACAATACTTACATCCGACAACCCGAGATATGAAAAACCCGAAGATATATTAAAAGACATGTGCGAAGGTATTAGCCCTGTTTTTATGAAAAAAACATTAATTATTGCCGACCGTCGCGAAGCAATACGAACGGCAATAATGATGGCAAAACCTGAAAATGTAATTCTGGTAGCAGGAAAAGGACATGAATCCTATCAGGAAATCAATGGCATACGAAACCATTTTAGCGACAGAGAAATTATTAATGAAATTTTTAACAATATAAAATAACCGAATTATGCTGTACCATTTGTTTGAATATATTAATAAGAATTTTAACGTTCCCGGCAGCGGAGTATTCAAGTATATCAGTTTCAGAGTAGCGATGGCTGTGATATTTTCACTGATAATATCAATGATTTTCGGCAAATATATCATTAAATTTTTACGTAAAAACCAAATCGGCGAAGAAATTCGCGATCTGGGTATCGAAGGACAATTACAAAAAAAAGGTACGCCTACAATGGGCGGAATTATTATACTTTTGAGTATTCTTATTCCCGTGTTTTTATTCTGTAACCTTGCAAATATTTATATCATTCTAATGATTGTTTCAACAATATGGCTCGGATTAATCGGATTTCTGGATGATTACATAAAAGTATTTCGCCATAAAAAAGAAGGTTTGAAAGGAAAATTTAAAATTGTAGGACAAATAGGATTAGGCTTGATTGTAGGACTTACAATGTGGTTCAGCGACAGTATTGTAGTGCGCGAAAAATCAGACAGCCTGATTATTAAAAATGAACAAACACTAACCGAACACTCGGGAATAAATATAAAATCGACAATCACAACGATTCCGTTTTTCAAAGACAACGAATTTGACTATAATATGCTTATTCCCGGAAACAGCCAAACATCTGCAATTACATGGATCGTTTTTGTTGTTATTATAATTTTAATCATAACAGCGGTTTCAAACGGAGCAAATCTGACCGATGGAATGGACGGTCTGGCAACAGGAATATCGGCTATAATCGGCGTTGTACTTGGTATATTTGCATATTTGTCGGGAAACGTAATTTATGCCGGATATTTGAACATAATGTATATTCCGAACTCCGGCGAACTTGTGATTTTTATGGGAGCCTTTATCGGAGCTCTCACAGGATTTTTATGGTACAATTCCTATCCAGCACAAGTATTTATGGGCGATACCGGAAGTTTGGCAATAGGCGGAATAATTGCCGTTTTTGCCGTAATGGTTCGAAAAGAACTGTTGATTCCTGTTTTATGCGGAGTATTTTTTGCCGAAAGTTTGTCGGTTATGATGCAAATGGTATATTTTAAATACACAAAACGAAAATATGGCGTCGGACGTCGAATTTTCAAGATGACGCCTTTGCATCATCATTTTGAAAAACAGGGTTATGCGGGAATAAATGCAATAATTCAAAAACCTGCAAATCCCATACCGGAATCAAAAATTGTAGTAAGATTTTGGATTATAACATTATTATTGGCTGTAATCAGCATTGTAACATTAAAATTAAGATAATTATATATGAAAAGAGTAGTAGTTTTAGGAGGAGGAGAAAGTGGAATTGGCTCGGCGGTTTTAGCCAAAACAAAAAACTTTGATGTATTCCTTTCGGATAAAGGGAAAATAAGCGATGAACACAAAAAAATTCTTGCACAGTACAAGGTTGATTTTGAAGAAAACAGGCACACTGAAAATAAAATACTAAACGCCGATGAAATTATAAAAAGTCCGGGAATTCCCGACAAGGCGCCCGTTGTTCTAAAATTGAAAGAAAAAGGAATAAATATAGTTTCCGAAATTGAGTTTGCAGGGCGTTACTGCGATGCAAAAAAGATATGTATTACAGGCAGCAACGGCAAAACAACTACGGCAACACTTATATGTTTTCTTTTGAAAAACGCAGGTGTAAATGTTGGATTGGCAGGTAATATAGGCAAAAGTTTTGCTTTACAGGTTGCAACGGAAAATCACGATTATTATGTTTTGGAATTGAGCAGTTTTCAACTTGACGGAATGTATGAATTTAAAGCGGATATTGCCGTTTTGTTGAATATAACGCCCGACCATTTAGACAGATACGATTATAAATTGGAAAATTACGTTCGGTCAAAATTTAGAATCACGCAAAACATGGATGATGATGATTGCTTTATATTTTGCGCCGATGATACAATAACAATGGCTCATATCGAAGAAATCGTCTTGAAGGCAAAAATGTTGCCGTTTTCACGAAAAACAAATATTATTCAAGGTTCTTATACCGAAAACGAATCACTGTTTACTAAAATAAACAACAATACTTTTTCAATGTTGATAGATGATTTGTCGTTGAAAGGCAAGCACAACATTTATAATTCAATGGCGGCTGCAATTACAGGCAAGGTTCTTAATATAAAGAACGAAGTTATACGCCAAAGTCTTTCAACATTCAAGGGCGTGGAACATCGTTTGGAGTTTGTGTTAAGTGTCGGAGGAATAAAATTCATAAACGATTCCAAAGCCACAAATGTAAATTCTGTCTGGTATGCATTAGACAGTATAAACGGCAAAATAGTGTGGATAGCAGGCGGCACCGACAAAGGTAATGATTACGGCGAAATTATGGATTTGGTAAAAGAAAAAGTACATGCAATAGTTTGTTTAGGCGTTGATAATTCAAAAATCATTTCGCAATTCAAATCTATAGTTCCTGTAATTGCAGAAACCGATTCGGCTCAAAATGCTGTAGAAAAATCTTATGAACTGGCTTATCCGGGCGATACGGTTTTATTGTCGCCGGCTTGTGCCAGCTTCGATTTATTTGAGAATTACGAAGACAGAGGCGAACAGTTCAAAAAGGCAGTAAGGAACTTGTAATATGAAAATACATGGAACAGTTATTAAATAAAATACATTTTCGAGGAGATAAAATTATTTGGCGAGTAATCGTATTCCTGTTTTTAATTTCGGTGCTTATAATATTCGCATCCGCTGACAGTTTGGCAGCGATAGGAGGATATAAAAAAAGCACTTATTTTTATTTAATTCAGCATTTGGCATTTTTGTCCGGAGGTTTTATATTAATATATGCTTGCCATCGTCTTCCTGTTTCCATGTATAAAAATCTTGCAATACTCGCACTTATTGTCAGCATTGGTTTGCTTTTGTGTACATCGCTGTACGGACACGAAACCAATGAAGCCAGACGTTGGATTTCAATTGCCGGCATAAAGTTTCAATCTGCCGAAATTGCAAAAATAAGCATTGTTTTGTATCTTGCAAGCGTTCTGGAAGATAATGCCTTTGATGATTTTAAAGATGTTATAAAAAAAATTGCACTGCCGGTTGGAACTGTATGTTTGCTTGTTTTTATTGAAGGTACATCAATAGGATTATTATTTGGAGTTATTTGTATATCAATACTTTTTATCGGCGGTTTGAAATTAAAATTTTTACTCAAAATATTAGGACTTTCATTAATAATACTGGTATTGCTGTGTTTATCAGGAATTACAATAGGCTGGCCTAAACGCATAGCCACTGCGGCAGGCAGATTAAACGACTTTTCTTTTGCGCTGACAGTATCAACACTTGGAATTGCAGGAATATTAATACTTCTTTTTGTCAGTTCCAAACTGAAATATCTGTTTAAAATATTCGGACTTGCATTGGTGGCATTGGTGCTGCTGTTTGTTTTAGGACTTGCATTCCACTGGACACCTGTTGTTAAATTTGCGGATAAAATAGAAAATGTAATAAAAAAAAATGACGCTGAAACTACAGGAATAACGCAGGCTGACAGAGGAAAAATAGCTGTTGCTTCGGGCGGCTTTGTAGGCAAAGGTCCTGGAAACAGCACTCAACGTTATTTATTGCCGTTATCTTACAGCGATTTTGTTTTTGCAATGATTGTCGAAGAATACGGACTTGTCGCAGGAATAACGGTTTTGATGGCATACATGATATTGCTGTATCGAGCGGCAATGATAGCAAAAAAATGTACGCGAATATTTTCGTCCGTTACCGTTTTGGGATTAATGTTGATAGTAGTTTTTCAAGCTTTGGTAAATGCAGGCGTTTCCGTAGGAATTTTTCCCGTAACGGGACAAACATTACCTTTCGTAAGTCACGGCGGAACATCAATATTGTGTACGGGAGTCGTATTTGGAATAATATTATCGGTAAGCAGAGCGGCAAATAATCAGGAAATAACAAAACAGAAAAATGAAGAAAATGAAAAATACACACCAAATAATACCAACGAAAAAATAATTGAATATAATGGATAGGAACATAAAAATAATTATCAGCGGAGGCGGTACGGGCGGACATATTTATCCGGCTGTGTCAATTGCCGACACGTTAAAAAAACGTAATTCCGATATTGAAATTCTGTTTGTCGGCGCTGCGGGACGAATGGAAATGGAAAAAATACCGGCAGCAGGTTATAAAATTACAGGATTGCCTGTTGCCGGATTACAGCGCAGGTTGACCGTAAAAAATTTTGCCGTACCGTTTAAATTCATGAAAAGTTTGAACCGTGCAAAAAAAATAATAAAAGATTTTGCGCCCGATGTTGTTGTCGGAGTTGGAGGATATGCAAGCGCTCCGATTTTATACGCTGCATCTAAATCAGGAGTACCGGCATTGATTCAGGAACAAAATTCTTATGCCGGATTAACCAACAAACTGTTGGCGAAAAAAGCAAAAAAAATATGCGTTGCTTACACAGGAATGCAAAAATTTTTTCCTGCAACAAAAATAGTTCTGACAGGAAATCCCGTTCGGCAGGATCTATTTAACGTGAAAAATCTGGAACAGGAAGCTTATGAATTTTTCAATCTCGACAAATCTAAAAAAACATTGCTTGTTGTTGGCGGAAGCCTCGGCGCTCGCACATTAAATACCGTTATACTTAAAGAACTTAACAGAATTAACAACAACAACATTCAACTGATTTGGCAAACAGGAAAAAATCATTTTGCACAGGCGCAAAACGAAGTTTCGTATTCGGCGCTGACCAATACAAAAGTTTTTGAGTTTATTTACAGAATGGATTTGGCTTTTGCCGCTGCCGACCTTGTAATATCGCGCGCAGGAGCAGGAACAATTTCAGAACTTTGTATCGTTGCAAAACCCTGTATTCTGGTTCCATCGCCGAATGTATCGGAAGACCATCAAACAAAAAACGCAATGGCTTTGGTTGACGAAGATGCTGCCGTAAAAGTAAATGATAAAGATGCTCAAAACGATTTAATCGACACCGTTTTGCAAATATTAAGCAACGAAGAAAAAATGAATACTCTTGGAAATAACATATCAAAACTTGCAATGCCAAATGCCGCCGAAAATATTGTTGATGAAATTTTAAAACTTGTTGAACAATGAACTATAACGCTGTATACTTAATCGGAATCGGAGGAATCGGAATGAGCGCTTTAGCCCGATATTACAAGCATTTCGGATTTTTTGTTGCCGGCTACGACAAAACAAAATCAACGCTTACTCAAGAACTCGAAAACGAAAACATTCTTATACATTATACAGATGAGGTTTCATTAATTCCCGAAATCTGTAAAAATGCCGAAAATACTTTAGTGATATATACTCCGGCAGTACCGAAAGAACACAGCGAATTGAATTATTTTTTGTCGAACGGTTTCAATGTTATAAAACGGTCGAAAACACTTGGTTTGATTGCAAACAGCAAACACACGCTTGCAGTTGCAGGCACTCATGGAAAAACAACCGTATCAACGCTTCTTGCTCATATATTGACAGTTGCCGCAGATGGCTGCAATGCATTTTTAGGTGGAATTTCAAAAAACTACAATTCGAATTTATTGCTGTCGAACAGCGAAACTTTAGTTGCCGAAGCAGATGAATTCGACCGCTCGTTTTTACAGATTTTCCCAAATGCAGCAGCAGTTACGGCAACAGATGCCGATCATTTGGATATTTACGGAAATATTGAAGAAATGCGTAAGGCTTTCGGCAAATTTGTTTCTCAAATCAAACCCAATGGAACGCTTATAATTAAAAAAGGAATTGAAATAGAATTACCGAAAAACAGCATTAATATTTATACTTATTCGTACAGTGAACCCTGCGACTTTTATGCATCCGATATTAAATTGCACGATGATTCGTGTTACGGTTTTGATATTAATTTGCCTAACAAAAAAATATGTAACTGCAAACTTGGAGTTCCCGGATATATTAATATTGAAAATGCAATTGCAGCAACAGCATTAGCATGGACAGTTGGCATTGATGAGCAGAAACTGAAAGATGCTCTTGCAAGTTTTATCGGTGTAAAACGGCGTATGGACGTGCAGATAAATACGAACAAACTTACATACATCGACGATTATGCACATCATCCCGAAGAATTGCGAGCAACTGTAACATCAATAAAAAACATGTTTGCAGGACGAAAAATAACCGCAATTTTTCAGCCGCATCTTTATACGCGAACACGCGATTTTGCCGACGATTTTGCAAAAAGCCTGAGCCTTGTCGATGAACTCATATTGCTTGATATTTATCCTGCACGCGAACTCCCGATAGACGGAATAACATCAAAAATTATTTTTGATAATGTACAGTGCAAAGAAAAAATATTGTGTAAAAAAGATGAACTGTTGAATATCGTAAACAAAAAACAGTTTGATGTAATAATAACTTTGGGCGCAGGCGATATCGATTTGTTTGTCGAGCCGATAACAAAAATATTGAATAAAAGATTAAACCTGTGATATTAAAATAAATACAATGAATAAAACAGTAAAATATATATTGGCAATTTTTACGGCAACCGCAATCGTTGCATATTTGCTAATGGCTTTTGTTTTTGTCGATAACAAAGAGCAGGCACTGGTTTGTAAAAATATTAACATAACCATAAACAACAGCGACAAATTTTCATTTGTTGATGCCGACAATATCAAATCCGTATTGCTGAACTGCGGAGAAAAAATAATTAATGAACATTTAGACAAAATCAATACACACAAAATAAAACAAATTTTAAGTAAAAACCATGCAATCAAATCAATAAATGTTTTTACAACCATTGATGCAAATTTAAATGTGGAAATCGAACAAAGACATCCTGTTGTGAGAATACAATGCGAAAATATGCGCTGCTACATAGATGATACGGGATATATATTTCCTTTTGTTTCATCAAAACCCGATTTACATCTTCCTGTTGTTACGGGAACAATACCGGCAGCTTTGCAAAACGGCTTTGCCGGCTATATCCCGAAAAACAGAAAATTTTTAAACCTTCTGTATGAATTTGCAGTTTTTCTGAAAAAAAATGAATTTTGGAACTGTACGATAGAACAAATTCACGTAACAAACAGTAAAGTTGAACTTGTTCCACTGTTTGCCGGACATATTGTAAAACTCGGCAGATTAGACAATTTCAAACCGAAATTGAACAAACTGCAAAAATTTTACAAATATGCAATGCCTGCCACAGGTTGGGAAAAATATAAATCAATAAATATAGAATATAAACATCAAATAATCTGTAAAAAATAAAGATATGGAAAAATACATTGTTGCAATTGATCTTGGAACAACAAAAATTGTTACCTTGACAGGAGAAAAAACAGACACGGGACGTTATCGAATTTTGAAAAGTTACGAACTTCAATCTACAGGAATTGTACGCGGCGAAGTAGAAAACTTGAAAGATGTAACGGAACTGATTAAAAAGTCTGTTGATGAATTAAGAAAAGAATCGGGATTTGAATTTTCCGAAGTTTATGTGGGAATTGCCGGACAGCATATAAGATGCATGTGCGAAAGCGTAAGAGAACTGCGTAATAATTCAGCAGTTCAAATTACACAGGATGAGATTGATGCTTTACAGCAAAAAATGTATTCGGTGCGAATGGAACCGGGCGAAGAAATATTACACGTTATTCCGCAAAGTTACAATGTTGACGACAAAATGGATATAAGAAAACCCGTCGGTATGCTGGGTAAAGAATTAACAGGAAATTATCACATTGTAGTAGGAAAAACCAGTGCAATCGACGTTATCAAACAGTGTTTGAACAGCAAAGAAGTAAACCTCAATTTAAATCGCCTGATTCTTGAACCGCTTGCTTCGGCTGCCGCCGTACTCAATGACGAAGAAAAAGAACTGGGAGTGGCTTTGGTCGATATCGGCGGAGGAACAACAGATATGGTTGTTTATTATGATAATATTATTCGCCATTCTGCCGTGATTCCTTTTGGCGGAAATATCGTTACCAAAGATATAAAGGATGGCTGTAAAATATCGCAGGAAACTGCAGAAAAAATAAAAATAAATTACGGAGCCTGCCTCGGACATTTATCTTCGGAAAACATATATCTTTCTATCACCGGTAAAAATATCGATGACAAAAAAGAAATCTCAACCGGAGTACTGTCAAAAATAATTGACGCACGCATGGAAGAAATTCTCGGCGCCATTATGTATGAATTGGATCTGTCGGGATTTTTAAATAAAATGAACGCAGGAATCGTATTTACGGGCGGCGGCTCTCTGCTGAAAAACTTCAAACAATTTGCCGAACTGAAAACAGGATTGAAAGCCCGTATAGGAAAACCTGTTTATTTAAGCAGCGACTCGGGAAAACACTTTGCTCAACCATTTTATTCAACCGCAGTAGGACTTGTTATTAAAGGCGTTGAATACGAAAAATTAAAAAAAGCAAAAGAACAGAAAGTTAATAAAGAAAAAAAACTGAAAAACAAGACGAAAAAATCGTTTAAATTTCAAGAAATTATAGATGAAATTACTAATATTTTTACTAACAACGACACAGTATAAAAAATAATATTATGGACGAAGATATTGAATTTATCCCCGATTGGGATATGTCGCAAGGAGCGATAATAAAAGTTATTGGCGTTGGCGGCGGCGGAAATAATGCTGTAAATTATATGGCTGAACTTGGAATTACCGGCGTTAATTTTGCAATATGCAATACAGACGGACAGGCATTGAAAAACAGCCCGATAAAAACCAAAATTCAACTCGGCTGTGCGCTCACCCGCGGACGCGGCGCCGGCTGCGATCCTGAAATAGGCAGACAGGCGGCTATCGAAAGTATTGAAAACATTAAAACCGTTCTCAGCGATAATACCGAAATGGTTTTTATCACCGCAGGAATGGGCGGCGGCACAGGAACAGGAGCCACTCCTGTTATTGCAAAAGTCGCAAAAGAAATGGATATTTTGACGGTAGCGATTGTTACGCTTCCGTTCAAGGACGAAGGACTTGAACCTCGCCGCAGAGCAATTGCAGGAATAAATGAATTGAAAAAATGCGTAGATTCTCTGCTTTTAATCAGCAATGATAAATTATACGAAATGTATGGAAATTTGTCGGTTCGCGATGGATTTAAAAAAGCCGACAAAGTATTGGCAAGTGCGGCAAAAGGTATTGCAGAAATAATTACAAAACCCGGATATATAAACGTCGATTTTGCCGATGTGAAAAAAGTAATGAAAAACAGTGGCGTAGCATTGCTGGGCACAGGATACGGCGCAGGTGAAAAACGCGCTATTGATGCTGTTGATGAGGCGCTTAATTCTCCGCTCTTAAACAATAATTCAATAGCCGGAGCAAAAAATATACTTGTAAATATCACTTCGAGCGAAACAAAAGAATTAACATTTTCCGAACTTCGCGAAATTATGGGCTATATTCAGCGCGAAGCAGGAACGGTAGAAAACATCAAACGCGGCGTTGTGTACGACCATTCGCTTGATGATGAATTAAGCATTACGATTGTGGCAACAGGATTTGAAATGAAAGACATTCCCGATTTGCACATACCGAAACCTCCAATCATTGTTGATATTAATGAAAATGTTGAACAGCGGGAAATAGATTTTGAAATAGTCAAACCGAAAGACGAAGACGATGAATTTATAGAAATAGAAGACGAACCGTATATAGAACCGTGGAAAGATGATACTGCTGAAAAAGACGAAACAGACGAAACAGACGAAGCAGATGATTATACGGATGACATTCAAATAACCGTAAAAAATGAAAATTCAGGATTGCAAAATGAATTTTTTAATGAAAAAACAAATAATGATAAAAATAAAATTGAAAAAAAACAATTAACAGGATTAAACAAACAGGAAACTTTACAGTTCGAAAATGAACCTGCATTTATGCGCAAAAACATTGTCATCGAAACGCAAACGCAATCAAATCAGGATATTGTAAACAAAACATTTGAAAAAGGTAAAGATAATAAATTCGTTTTACGTCAAAATAATGCATATTTAAACCCGGAGGTCGATTAATTTGTTAAAATTTTTTAACAATAAATATTAAATAGATTAATTATCTTTGTGCCATAAAAATAAATGAAATGAATAATTATTAATTAACAGTAAAGTTATGAAGAATAAATTAACATTTGCCGCTACTCTCATACTCGTTTTAGGTATGATATCATGCAGTAGCCCTCTAAAAATGAAAAAAGCAGCAAAGGATGTAAATGTTGCTTGTACTCCAATACCATTGGAGATTAAAGGAAATGTCATTGAAGCAGAATGGACAGCAACGTTTCCTGAGAAATATTTTAATAAAAAAGCAGGTCTGCAGTTGTTGCCCGTACTTGTTTATCAAGGCGGCGAAGCTGCCGGTACAGTAAAAAGATTACAAGGTGAGAAAGTCTATGACAACTACGAAGTAATCAAAAACACAGGAGGAAAAACAAGTCAAAAATTAAAATTTGATTATGTTCCCGGAATGGAAAAATGCCATTTGGAATTACGTGCAAAATTATTATACAAAAATAAAGAATATGATTTTGACGAGCCGTATCCGCTGGCAGATGGAGCTATTTCAGCAGCATTGCTTGTTGATAGAAGCGGCGTGGTAGAATTGCAAAAAGACAATTACAAAAAATTCACTTACAGCCAAAAAGAAGCTCAAATTAAATACGACTGGAATAAATCGAATGTGAAAAAAGACCAGTTGAACAAAGAAGACATAAAAGAATTAAAGGCTTTTGTTGATAATGCTGTTGCCGATGGCAATAAAGTTGAATATCAGGGAATGGAAATATCGGCTTATGCATCGCCCGAAGGTAAACTCGAAAGAAATGAAACATTATCAACAGAAAGAGGAAAAACCGCAAACGACGCCTTTAATAAACTGTACTCGAAAAAAGAAACAAAGCCATCGGGAAATGTTGAAATGAAATATACTGCCGAAGACTGGGAAGGTTTCCAAAAACTGGTTTCGGAATCCAATATCGATGATAAAGATTTGATTTTACGGGTATTGTCGATGTATCAGGATCCTGTTGTTCGCGAAAAAGAAATCAGAAACATGTCGAAAGTTTTCTCTGTTCTCGAAGAAAAAGTTTTACCCGAATTACGCCGTTCGGTTTTTACGGCAAAAGTGAAAATAAACAACTATAGCGACGAAGAACTTCTCGCTCTTGTTGGTACACAGGGAATTAACAATCTTGATGCCGATGCGCTTTTATATGCAGCAACTTTATTGAAAGATGATGATTATGAAACAAAAGCCCAAATCTATAAAAAAGCAGCAGATAAATACGAAGACGAACGGGCAATCAACAATTACGCAGCCATGCTTCTGAAACAGGGTAAAACCGACGAGGCTAAAAAAGTATTGGATGC
>JAIRKV010000255.1 GCA_031259935.1 Prevotellaceae bacterium
AAAAAAGGCGGCGGCAGAATTTCGTCGAAAGTCCGCGCTTTGCCGACTGTCAGCACAAGTTGCGCAAGCATTGCAATGATGTCGGCAGATTTCTGTTTGGCTTCAGCCCAAAGAAGATATTCGTCGTTGAAATCGATGGCATTCTGCGGACGCTTCAACCGCACGGCAAAGTCGATTTTACCGAGAATCTTTGTACAGTCAAATTTTGAGAAAAATCGCTCTGCGACTGTGTTTTTTATTTCTTCTTCCTGAATGTTTGTTTGCGCCATTATTTGCTGTTTTCCTGAAAATGTAGTAGCGCAAAGTTAGCATAAAATATTCAATTACACACAAACGGATAAAAATTGTTTTGTTTGTCAGCGAACTGTGATGGCAAAGTTCGAAGCAGGAAACAACCGAAGCAAACGGAGTTAACCCTGAATTTATGGAAGAAATATATATAAAATTTACGAATTATAACCATAAATCGTTTTGCTCTATGTTTTTGATGCTTTTATATAAATAATTGACATACCGAATATAACGAAATAGAAACGTGAAAATAATCGCATTATTTTTGCGGCGAATATTTTACAGATAAAAAACAATTATTATTTTTGCGGAAATTTACTGAAATGTATTTTGTATATAAAAATAAAAACTGTCCGGTAATAATTTGGGATAACGATGCCTTGTTAAATCCGCTTGCTGATGTCAGATATCAGCAGGGACGCCTTATCGGCACAATGGAATCTCTTTCTGTTGATTTGCAAAAAGAAGCCATTGTTGAAATATTGACTTTGGATATAACGAAATGTGTCGAAATGGAAAACCTTTCGGTAGATGAAGAAATTGTACGTATATCAATTGCCTCACAACTTGGCATATACAGGCAAAAAAATGAGAAAATAGAAGGTATAACAAAAGCAATGCTGGATGCTGTATCAAATTACAGTCTGCCTTTGACCGACAAACGTTTATTTTTTTGGCATGCCAGTCTGACTTCAAAAAAACAAAAAACACAAGTCAAAGCATCTAAATTCGCTAAAATAAAGAAAGTTGTATATAAGACAATCGGAAAAGAAACAACAGGTTTCAGGGCAACGGCAAATAATGAAATATCTAATTTTATCACTTGGTTTAATACTGAAAACAATCTGGATTCCGTTATAAAAGCAGCCATAGCGCATTTGTGGTTTGTTGCGATTCGACCTTTTGATGCTGGAAATGTGCGAATTGCAGGGATTATCACAAATATGCTTCTTGCACGAGCTGACAATACTTCGCATCGATTTTACAGCATGCTGGCTCAAATAAAATCCGGACAAAAACAGTATCAGTTGGTTTTGGAAGAAACACAGAATGAGAACTTTGACGTTACCGACTGGCTGCTTTGGTTTTTCGACTGTATGAAAAAAGCCTTGCAAGCGACAGATATAATACTGCTGAACATTTTGAAAAAATCCGAATTTTGGAAAAATCATGCCGGCACGCCTCTTAATAACCGGCAGCGATTTGTTATAAATAAACTGTTGAGCGAAACCGATGGCATTCTGCAATCGTCGAAATGGGCGCAAATTGCCAAATGCTCGTCTGACACTGCTTTACGCGACATTAAAGATTTGACGGAAAAAGGAATTATGCGTAAAAAATCGCAGGGCGGACGCAGTACAAATTACGAACTTGTGAAATTTTGACAGCCGTATAAAACATTTTTTATTAATTTTACATAACATTTTTATTTATTTGTGTGTAATCGGAATTTTTCATCTACATTTGTATTGTTTTTCAATCGGACTGTTCGAATAATTCGTTTTAATAATGGTATCGCATTTATATGATTAATAATCATAATATTACGAGAAATTCGACATGCTGATTGATAATTGTATGTGCAATTTTAGTTCAATTAATGTTTTAATTTGATGATAATAGATATTGATGATAAATTATTGAGTTCGGATTTATTTACCGAATATTTTTGTTGCAATTACGAACACTGCGGAGGAATTTGCTGTGTTCACGGCGATAGCGGAGCGCCTTTGGAAGAAAAAGAAAAAGAAATTCTCAACGAAAATATTGATAAAATTTTGCCGTATATGAAACGCGCAGGTAGAGAAATTGTTGAAAAAGAAGGCGTTGCTACAATTGACCGCGAGGGCGATTTGGTAACTCCGCTGATAAACGGCGAAGAATGTGTGTTTTCTTTTTACGATGAAAATGCTAATTGCTTTTGCAGCATCGAAAGCGCATATATGGATAAAAAAATTGACTTCAAAAAACCTGTTTCCTGTCATTTATATCCGATTCGCGTAAAAAAAACCGGAGAAACAACAATGTTGAACTACGATAAATGGAGCATTTGCCAGTGCGCTCGAGATAAAGGAAAAAACGAAAATGTTTTTGTTTACGAATTTTTAAAAGGGGCAATAGTCAGATGCTTTGGTAATGAGTTTTATACAAAACTTGAAAATGTTAATAAATTAATAAAGACAACAAAAAATATTTAAACTAAAAAATAAAAAAATGGAAAATAATTATAACGAAACAGATGCTGCAATCTTTGTACATAAATATGTTTCTTTGCCGACACAGCAAAAATACACGCCGGCGCAAATAGAATATTTGCTTGATTTGATATATGAATATTATGATGTAACCGATAATGATGGAAATGGTACCGATATTAATGTAGTGGAAATGATATCATTTATCAATAAAAATATCAGCAAAGATTTTTGCAGTCCGATTGGATACAAAGAGATAGAAGAACTTTTAAACGCCGATAACGCTTATATGGAAAGCATAGGAATATTTGAATCGGAAATCAGTGTTGATTGTTTTGATGGTGAGGATCTTATAAGCATAGAAAATATTATTGACGATATTTATGCATTATTACCGCAGAACATAAAATACAGATATAAAAAAGATGATGTTTTTGATGTGCTCTGTATGGAATGCGACTATGTGAATCATATTGAAACAGAAGAAATTGACGAAGATGAAATGTGCGAATATATTCAGCAGAGTGCAGCCGACAAAGATATTGAAATATCAATTGAAGACATAAAAAGTATTTTGACAATTGAAGCATCTTTTCTCGGAGAATACTGATTATTTCTTAAATTTGCAGTACACACATCTTGCTTTTACAATAAGCAATTAATAAATTTATGCAAAAACGCAGGTCAAATATTGAAATATTAAATAAAAAAGCGAGTTTTGAATTTATTTTACTCGAAAATTTTACGGCAGGAATTGTACTTTGTGGAACCGAAATAAAATCAATTCGCGCAGGCAAAGCATCAATAGTCGAAAGTTACTGCTATTTTATTGGCAGACAATTATATATACGCGGAATGCATATTGCCGAATACTGGTGGGGAAATTTGAATAATCACGAACCGAAACGCGAGCGCAAATTATTGCTCAATGCCAAAGAAATAAACAAACTTCTGCGGCGCACAAAAGAACGCGGATTTACCATTGTGCCAACAAAACTTTTTATTTCCGAAAACGGATATGCCAAACTCGAAATTGCTCTTGCACGAGGCAAAAAAGTATATGATAAACGCGAGTCGATAAAAGAAAAGGATATACGCAGAGCAATGGAAAGGTGATAATGTTAAAAATCTATAGTTCAAGATATTATATATGTCTGCAAAAGTAAAATTGTTAAGTATTTTAGGCGCAACCGCTACAGGAAAAACCATGATTGCCGTTGCTGTAGCCGGCGAATTAAACGGCGAAATACTTTCTGCAGATTCGCGTCAGGTATATAAAAATATGAATATTGGAACCGGAAAAGACCTTGATAATTATCTTGTTAACGGCAATCGGATTCCATATCATCTTATTGATATTGTTGATGTTGGATATAAATATAATGTTTTTGAATATCAGCGCGATTTCTATAAAGCGTATAATGATATTTGCGGAAGAAACAGACAGCCTGTACTTTGCGGCGGTTCGGGAATGTATATCGAAGCTGTGATAAATGCTTACAATATGCCCGAAACACCTGTAAATCACATATTAAGAGCCGATATTGAAAAAAAATCGGATGCCGAACTCATGAACCTTTTATCGTCGTTGAAAAATCTGCATAATAAAACCGATTACGATACACGCAAACGTATGATACGCGCTATAGAAATAGAAATATTTAAAAAAGAAAACGATATTCAATATTCAAATTATGAGAGGTTTGATAATATTTATTTTGGAATAATATTTGATACTGACACACGCAGAAAACGCATAACCGAACGCCTGGATTACAGATTAAAAAACGGAATGATTGAAGAAGTGAAGCAACTTTTGCAAAATAATATTTCGGCAGACGACTTGATTTATTACGGACTGGAATATAAATTTATCACTCTTTATCTGATTGGCAGATTGCGTTATGACGAAATGCGGCAACAACTTAATATTGCTATTCACCAATTTGCAAAGCGCCAAATGACATGGTTCAGAGGAATGGAACGCAGAGGCGCAAAAATCAATTGGATTGACGGACATTTGCCTGATGACGAAAAAATAAAATTAATAAAACGCATATTCTTTAATGATTTTGAGCCATGAAAACCTGTGATTTGTAACATTTCAGGAATTGAGTTCGAAATTGCAACTGTATTAAATAATTGTTTATAAATAAATTACTTCTTGTAATTTTGTAAATACAATTTTAATTTTTAAGTGATGTTTAACCATCTTCTTTATTTTTTAAAATGGCAATCAATCTGTAACGCATTATTTTTACGCTAAAAAACATAAGTTTATTTCCTGATTATAAATTTTTTATATTACATACAATTTAAAGTATTATTAATTTTTTAACGCAGTTTGTAACAGATATTTCGTATATGCTTAAACAGGTCGTTCCTTACGAATAGCGATTTTAGAAAATCATATTTTACAATTCTTTGATTATAAACATTTATGCTTCATGCGTTTGTCCTGAATTTTATTGCAATCATTGTAAAATTAAACAAAATATCTGTGTTTTTACAGTTTCAAATCGGGATTTCCGTTGTTTCCGTTTATTGTTCCGCCTGTCTGGTTAAATATTGCGCCGTATTTGGAGATATACACGCCGCTTCCGCCGCCAACGGGAGCAGTATTATTGGTTATTTTTCCGTTTGAAAGATTGAAAATACCATAACCGGAAACGCTTATGCCTCCGCCTTTTTCATTTGCTTTATTGCCGCTAATTTCGCCGCCGCTCATTGTAAATTCGCCGAAACCGTTAATACTTACGCCGCCGCCGTCATCAGTATTTCCATCGGCGCCGTTATTGCTTATCAGTCCGCCGGATAAATGAAACGAACAGTACGAATCAACATAAACGCCTGCGCCCGATTTCGCGGCTTTTCCTTTTGTAGTGCAGTCTTTAATCGTGCCGCCTTTCATCGAAAACGAACTGTGTATACTCAGTTTGTCATTGGCAATATAAACGCCTGCGCCGCCGAGCGCTATACAGTTGCTGATTGTTCCGTCAATCATTTCGAGCGAAGATTTTTCGATATAAATGCCGCCGCCGAAATTTTGATTGTTAATAACAGTATTACCGCCGGTTAGCGTAATATTACCGTCTATTGTTACACGGTTATCAATAATATTCAATACTCGAGCCTTATTGTTTGCATCTAATGTGCCGCCCGAAGATGAGCCGCGAAGTACAATATCCGGATATATTCCGGCGCCTGTAATGTTTACCAGACTGTTATTGGACAAACCGGCTTCGGTAGTCGGATTAACAATGCCGTTTACAACAATTACCGCTTTTTTGCCGCCCGTGAATTTATTGTTTGCTTTTGCTTTTTTTATCTGGTCAAGAATATCTTTCATTTTTTGAGATGTTCCGGCAGGTGCGCCTTCGATGTTATTCGAGTTTGATATATACCATGTTAGAAGCGAAGTTTGCTTTTCCGTAACATTAATAATGCAAGTAGCCGTTTTTCCGCCATCTTCGGAAGTTACGGTAATGGTTGCTGCGCCGGCTGATTTTCCTGTTATCAATCCGTTTTCATTTACCGTTGCAACATTTTCATCACTTGACTTAAATGTAACTTTTTTATTTGTTGCGGCGGCAGGCTGCACATGTACAATAATTTTTGTTGTTTGATTTACTTCTATGCCTGCATCCATGAGTGTTAGCGCTATTCCTGTTACAGATATGGCATCTGTGTCAACGGTAACAATGCAACTGTCTTTTTTCCGTCCGTCGTTAGTTGTAGCAATAATTGTTGCCTTACCTGCCGATATTCCTGTTATCAGTCCGTTTTCATTTACCGTTGCAACATTATCATCATTCGATTTAAATGTAACTTTTTTATTTGTTGCGTCAGTCGGCAAAACGGCAGCCGCAAGTTGAAAGGTTGCTTTTATTTTTATTTTTGCCGTTTCAGGCGTTACTTTTATTCCTGTTACGGGCACAGATATTGCATTAACGGTAACAATACAACTGTCGATTTTTCCATTATTGACTGTTGTTGCGGTAATGACTGCCTTCCCGACAGATATTCCTTTTATCAAACCGCTGTCATCTACCGTTGCTATGCCGGGATTTCCCGACAACCATTTAACAGTTTGATTTGTTGCATTATTCGGAATTATGGAAGGGATGAGTTTTGCTTCGCTTCCTGTATTTAGCGAAACAGTGTTTTCGTTGAGTTTTATACCTGTAACAGGTACGACAGGTTCTTCGTTTTGTTTTTGGCACGATATTGATGCGATACATATCATTGCCGATAAAATAATTTCCTTAAAAATTTTTCTTTTTTTCATTGTTTTACTTGTTCTTATAAAAAATTCTTTTACTTTTTTGTTCTGTTTAAATATGTCAGCGTGTTGTTTGTTCTTTTGCGGTAAATCGAAAAAACAGGTATTTCATCGTTTGGATATTAAAAATATATTCATTGTATCAGATCAGGCAAAGAACATGTCGATCTAATCTGTACAATGAATTATATTTTCAAAGCTTCTACAAATGCGCAAGATTTAATACAATCATAAAAACTTGCAGCAAACGTAATTCGATAAGAATACTTTATTTTGTCGTTTTCAAATGTTTTTGCAGATGAAAGACAATCTGTCTGTTAATAAAAAGCTGCTTATTCCGTAACGGTAACTTCACATGTAGCCGTTTTTCCACCATCTTCGGAAGTAGCCGTAACGGTAGCCGAGCCTTTTGCTTTTCCTGTTACCAGTCCGGTTGCATCTACCGTTGCAATTTTCTCGTCACTTGATTTCCATGTAACTTTTTTATTTGTTGCTTCGGGAGGCGCTACGGTTGCAGTAATTTGCGCTGTTCCGTCTATTTTTATGCTTGCTGTTGTCGGCGTTACGCTTATTCCTGTTACGGATATTGTTTTTGCAGTAACGTTAACAATGCAACTGTCCGTTTTTCCTTTATCGGCGGTAGTAACGATAATTACTGTTTTTCCTTCCGATACTCCTGCTACGGAACCGGCTGCATCTACTGTTGCAATTTTTGTGTCGTTTGATTTCCATGTAACTTTTTTGTTTGTTGCATTGGCAGGCAGCACGTTGGGCAAAAGCACTTCCTTGCTTCCAACAACTAATGAAATGTCGTGTTTGTTCAGTTGTACGCCTGTTACCGGTACATGAACATTGTTTTTGTGTTTTTGGCACGATACTGATGCAATACAGATCATTGCCGATAAAATAATTCCTTTAAAAATTCTACTTTTTTTCATTTTGTAATCTTTTTTACTTAAAATTTAATTTTTTACTATTTTCTGTTTTATTGCAAACCGTCTTTCCGTGTATTCGATACATTCATCTTTTTAATATTCTGTAATTATTATGAATAGAGCAGCGATTCCAAGATATCAAATCAATGAAAACAAACATTATTTTACTGTGTCTGTAATGTTCAAAAAATATATTCAATTGAAAATTCAAATAACGAAGCAATCTGAATAAATAAAATTGCAGTTATGCAGATAAAATTAATCGCACTTAATACTTATATGTCTGTTACACTTATACTTACTGTGTTTTAATTTTGTTGCCTGTTGTGTTATATATTTGATTATTATATGAATTCATAAACTTACAAATGAACATTATTTTTGAAGCATTTTTATAAAATACACAAGATTTAATGCTCGCAAAAAACTTTCGACAAAAGTAGCGGATTATTCGTAAAAAATATTATAATTAATACGAAAATTATAGAAAATATTTGTTAAAATTTTCATATTGCACTAAAATATGTTATGTTTGTTATCTCAGCAATTATTTGTAATATTGCACCGTATTGAATACATGTTATGCTTGCAAACACAGATTGCACTGTGGTTTGCGCCTTATAATCAAAAACATACAAACATTATAATCAAAGCCGTTTCAACATGTTTCAATTTTACAGATAACAAACGCAAAATGTATAACGAAGAAAATAAAATACCGGAAATCCGTTCAAAAACGATTAAAGACTTTGAAATACTGGCGCCTGCGGGTAATTTTGAATGTCTAATGGCAGCAATTCAGGGTGGCGCAAATTCTGTTTATTTTGGCGTGGAAAACTTGAACATGCGTTCAAAATCGGCAAATAATTTCAAATTAAGTCAGCTTGGCGAAATTGCGGAAATATGCAGAAGCAATAATGTAAAATCCTGCCTTACATTGAACGTTGTAATGTACGACGACGATATGAATGATATGCGCAAAATGATTGAAGAAGTGAAGAAAACAGGAATAGATGCAATTATTGCTTCCGACCAGTCGGCAATTAATTATGCGCGCCATTGCGATGTCGAAGTTCACATTTCTACGCAGCTAAACATAAGCAATACGGAAGCGTTGAAATTTTATGCCCGATATGCCGATGTTGCTGTTCTTGCCCGCGAATTAAATTTGAAACAGGTTGCCGAAATACATCGACAAATTTGCGAACAGCAAATAAAAGGTCCGGGCGGAAATCTTATAAAACTCGAAATGTTTGCACACGGAGCGTTTTGCATGTCAATTTCGGGAAAATGCTATTTAAGTTTGCACGAATATAATTTTTCGGCAAATCGGGGAACATGTCTGCAAACATGCAGGCGAGCCTATACGGTAATCGACAAAGAAACAGGAGCGCAGCTCGAAATAGACAACGAATACATAATGTCGCCCAAAGATCTTTGCACTGTCGGCTTTCTTGATAAAATGATTGATGCCGGCGTTTCTGTTTTCAAAATCGAAGGTCGCGCGCGCTCTGCCGAATATGTAAAAACTGTTTGCCGCTGCTATAGCGAAGCCATAAATGCTGTGATTGACGGAACTTACAATCAACAGAAAATAACCGAATGGACTCGACAGCTCGGCAATGTTTTCAATCGCGGATTCTGGAACGGATATTATCTCGGTCAGCGTCTTGGCGAATGGAGCAAAGAATATGGAAATCAGTCGCCGAAACGTAAAAAATATATAGCAAAATGCACAAATTTTTTCGGAAACATCAGCATAGCCGAGTTTATGATTGAAGCAGGCGAATTGAATAAGGGAGACGAAATTATTATAACAGGAGCAACAACAGGCGTTGTAGAACAGACAGCAGAAGAAATACGCGTTGACCTGAAGCCTGTCGAAAAAGCAGAAAAAGGCGTATACTGCTCTATTCCCGTAATAGAAAAAGTGCGGCGCGGCGACAAACTTTACAGGATTGAAGATGCGGAGAAATAATTGAAAATTGCTGTTGCCTTTGTTTTGAATTCCGTTAACTGTCTAAAAATATGTTTTTTATTCCTCTTTTTTATCTTTATGTTTTCCGCCGGCGTGAGTAAGAAACAATGCTACTGCAATCAGCAGTATTCCTATTCCAAGAAACAGCAGATCGCTTATGTTGTTGTAATGAATATCTAATGAATGTTCAAAAAACAAAACGATTAATATCATCAGTATTACTTTTCCAAGCGAAGATTTTAAATCGTCTATGCTTCCAATCATCAACCAGTTTGGGCGAGTGTCTTTGCCTTTGCTTACGATGTCGATTTTATTGATAAACAATTCGTAAATTCCCATTCCGAAAATAAGCAGAACAGTCGAAAACAGATAACCGTCGATAGACGATACAAATAT
>JAIRKV010000264.1 GCA_031259935.1 Prevotellaceae bacterium
TTTATCTCCAAAATTATTCCATATCCAGCCTTCGGGATAACGCGGCGCCATTTTTGAAAACCTTAATTCATCAGGCGACAAATAAGAATTGTCGAACATGTTAAGATAACACAAAAGCAATTGACGACTGAAAAACTTGTCGTTTGTTGTTTGTGCCGTATGAACCCAATAAGTCGCATTGTTTGCAACTTGCGAGTGCATGTTCAAAACCAAATCGAAAGCCTTATTTTTTGTAAGTTCATTTATTTGTTGTTTTAGATTTTTAACTTCAACAACAGTCTGTGATTCATCTCTGTCCCAATTTATTTCCTGATTTACGCCTGTGGAATTTGAGCGCGACAGACCTTCAAAAACGCCGTCGGGATTTGCAAAGGGAACAATATGAAAAATGAAGGATTTTCTGTATGTTTCCGCATTTTTACTGTCGGCAAGCAGCGCTTCTATCAATCCATCGAGATGCCACGAACTTGGCGTTTCGCTTGTATGAGTGCGTGCGTGAATCCAAACTGTGTATTTGTTTTCGTCGTTTACGGTTTTGTCGGTAACCGTTAAAAGTTGCATCGGCTGACTGTGAAAGCTGTAGCCGAAAGTTTTTATATCTACATCTTTATGCTGTTTCCATTTGTCGATTCTGCTTTGCAAAAACGAATTTGTATATGGAATAAAATAGGCAATATATACGGTGTCGGAATCAAACAGTTTGTGAATTTTTCCTCTTTCGGCTTCGTTTGCTTCAAAACGTTCGAACTTGTAATTATCGTACGAATAAACGGCTCGCAACGGGTCGGTATGTTTGAAATCGAAATAAATGTATTTGTTTTTTGCGCCTGTCATTCTGAAATAAAACCAGCGCGCGCTTGGCGGCAATGCCGTATCAACAGGATTGTGCGGGTCGAAACGCGATTCAACAATATACGACAGATGCAAGATAGAATCTTTTTCGGATGTTCTGATGTAAACAGAATCTATTTGCGTAATTTTACCCACAGAACCGCTTTCAAAATCAATATCAAATTTTATCTGCGCATTTGCCGTAAGACTCAATAAAAATGTAATTGTCAAAAAATTTTTTTTCATAATATGTATAATTTATCGTTTGATGTTTTTTATGTTTTGTTTTATTTTTTCGTATCCGGCGCGCATCAGCGGTGATTTTGCAAATATTTTTTTAAAATCATCTTCGCCTATATTTTCCCAGTCATCAAATGACATGTCCAATGTTTCGGCTACAGGTTGAAATTCTTCGTGATTACAGATTTTTGCACATTTGTTGTACGGACATACTTGCAGACATATGTCACAACCAAAAAGCCAGCCATGAGACGGAATGTTTATTTCGTTCCTGTTTTCTATTGTTTGATATGCAATGCATTTTTGTGAATTTACGACGTAAGGCTCGGTAATTGCCGAGTTCGGACAGCCGGCAATGCATTTATTGCAGGCGCCGCAAAAATTGCCTTTTAACGGTTTGTCATATTCCATTTCAATATCAACAATCAATTCCGACAGAAATACAAACGAGCCGAAGACAGGCGAAATAAACGCCGCCGACTTTCCATACCAGCCCAAACCTGCACGAACAGCCCATTCACGCTCAAGTATCGGAGCGCTGTCAACAAATCCGCGACCGTTGATTTGCGGGAAAGTTTTTTTTAATGAAACAAAAAAGTCATTCAGTTTTTTGCGAATAATTACATGATAATCGAATCCCAGCGCATAACGGGCAATTTTGGGAGCAGCAGCGCTTTGACGGGCATCGCTGTTGTAACTTGTTAAAACACAAATAACAGATTTGGCGCTTTCGACAAGCAGTTGTGGATTTAACCTCTTTTCAAAATGATTTTCCATATAATTCATTGATGCATTGTAGCCCTTGTCGAGCCAGCTTTTCAATACATTTTTTCTGTTGCCCAAATAATCGGCTCTGGCAATGCCGCAAGCATCAAAACCAAACTGTACAGCCTGACTTTTAACAATTTTTGATATTTCGGATAATGTACTCACAGTACAAATTTAGATAATAATTTTCATTGCTGTCCGATAAAGTTTATAATTTATCGAAAATTTACATTATTCGATTGATAATCAAGCGCTGTTTTTGTTCGTCATTGTGAGGAATGCAACGACTTAATGATTTAAATATTTAAAGAATGAGTCCTTTGCAAAACTTTCAGTTTATTTCGATTGTTTTATAAACAGATTATACTTGCATGAATATTAATATTTTTGTCTTGCAAATGGTTCATCGCATATTCGATACATCTGATTTTTCCAAACAGTTCGGGGACTTCCCCAAGCCGTTAGGAAATTTCTAATGGCGCTGAAGATTACGCTTCGTTTCGAATGTTATTGCCGACGAAACGATGCAGACAAAGCGAAGTTTCACGATTTAATGCAAAGAGATTTTTATTTGTTTGTGTGCTGTTTTGATATTTAATAATATCTTTGCGCCGCAAATTAAACTTATTTTATTAAAATTAAAAATAAATTATGCCAAAAATTTCAAAGAAAGGTGAATCAATGCCCGCATCTCCCATTCGTAAATTAGTACCGTATGCCGAAGATGCAAAAAGACGTGGAATAAAAGTTTATCATTTGAATATCGGACAGCCTGATATTGTTACGCCTCAATTAGCGCTGGAAGCCGTAAAAAAATACGATGCCAAAGTTATTGAATACAGCCATTCGGCAGGAAACGAATCGTACCGCAAACGACTTGCAAAATATTATCAGAACGCAGGAATTAACGTTGACGAAAACGATATGATTATAACAACAGGCGGCTCGGAAGCAATTACTTTTGCAATGATGTCGTGCCTGAACGAAGGCGATGAAATTATTATTCCCGAACCGTTTTACACAAATTACAATGCTTTTGCGCTTCAGGCAGGCATAAAAGTTGTGCCGATAAAAACTTCCATTGCCAACGATTTTGCGCTTCCTGCCATCGATGAATTTGAAAAAATCATAACTCCGCAAACAAAAGCAATAATGATTTGCAACCCCAACAATCCTACCGGCTATCTTTATTCGGCTACAGAACTCGAGTCGTTACGGCAGACGGTTTTGAAACACGACCTGTATCTTTTTGCCGACGAAGTTTATCGTGAATTTTGCTATGATGGCAATTCGCACATTTCGTGCATGACACTTAAAGATATTGAACAAAATGCCGTGATGATTGATTCGGTTTCAAAACGATACAGCATGTGCGGCGTACGAATAGG
Source organism: Prevotellaceae bacterium (assembly GCA_031259935.1). Lineage (GTDB taxonomy): Bacteria > Bacteroidota > Bacteroidia > Bacteroidales > UBA932 > JAIRKV01. Next base: position 3,228 of record JAIRKV010000264.1, read on the forward strand.
AGCATTGATTTCAAAAAACAGAGATGTTGTGGAAACAGCATTGCGTTTTGCTCAGGCTCGACTGTGTCCGCCATCTTACGGACAGATTGCCGCCGAAGCCGCACTTGAAACACCTGCCGATTATTTTACCGATGTTTACAGCGAATATATCATGCGGCGCAATTATATGGTCGAAGCCCTCAACAGGATAGACGGAGTATACTGCCCCAAACCGAAAGGCGCATTTTACACCGTTGTGAAATTACCCGTTGATGATTCCGACAGGTTTGCGCGCTGGCTGCTCGAAGAATTTGAATATGAAAAACAAACCGTAATGATAGCGCCGGCAACAGGTTTTTATGCAAGCGAAGGAACAGGAAAAAATGAAGTCCGTATTGCGTACGTTTTGAAAATAGACGATTTGAAGAATGCCATAACATGTCTCGAACAGGCATTGAAAGCATATCCCGGAAAAATTGTTGAATAAAGGTATTGCATTTGTTTTAAGTACATTATCATTCAACATGATTAAATATTTATAAATAAATATTTCATATCGTACACCGAATCTTGTCAATTCTCCTTTGATGCCGTCCGCCTTCAAAATCGGTTGACAGAAATTTTTCAACAATTTCTGCAGCTTCGGTTTCCGAAATAAATCGCGCAGGAAGCGAACATATGTTTGCATCGTTGTGTTTACGCGCAAGAACGGCAATCTCTGTGCGCCAGCAAAGCGCAGCGCGTATTTTTTGATGTTTGTTCAAAGTCATGTTGATACCGTTTCCCGAGCCGCAAATCGCAATTCCATAATCAACCTCGCCATTTTCGACGGCAAGCGCCAGCGGATGCGCAAAATCGGCATAATCAACGCTTTCCGTCGAATTTGTTCCGAAATCAACAATCTCCGTTCCTTTCCGTTTCAATAATTCTATTAAAAACATTTTCAATTGATAACCTGCATGGTCGGCAGCAAATCCTGTTTTCATTTTTTATCTTTTATTTTTTGCAAAGTTACACTAAACCATCAATTTTACATCTTTATGCCCAAAATTTTTTACATAAAATTTGCATTACTGCAAAATAATGTTATAACTTTGCATCGAATAATGTAAATATTGTATGCTTATGATTTACGACAGGTAACAGTACGCACATTGTAAAATTTATTGGAAAAAGCGTTTAGCTGATATTTGGTACTACGAAATCTCAACAATTTCAAAAACTGCCATGAGTAATGCTAATCGCTCACGTCGTTTTCGGCGTGGGCATTTACTTGTTTATTTGGCAGTTTAGGTAGTTGAGCACCTCGTAGTACGAATAAATTTAGAGTTTGTCCGCGCTTTTTTTATGTGCGTATTTTGAAAATAATTTTTTCACACAGGGCAATCGGTGGTAATGTTACTTCTGTAAAACCACCTTAAAAAAACGCAGAACGAGTTTTCGAAAATCGAAAAGAGTAGAAAAACCAAATATATTTTGTCTGCAACAGGAGCGGACGTTAAACTGTAAAGAAATGAATATTAAAAAAATTTTATTATCAGTTTGTTTACTGCTAATCGGCAGCAGTGTTTTTGCACAGTCAAAAGATATTATAAAAATGTATAATCAGATTGATTCTTTGGAAAATAGACTGTTGGAGTTAAAAAGAGAAAATGATGCGGCGGTTTTACGTTGTCTCGACAACAAAGAGTGGATAAGTGGTACAAAAGGTTGTGCAGAAGCATATGGATTACGTGTACAGGGTAGTGACCGTTTATATGGTAGTAACTATTATGAACTTCGCACATACGATGGAACACTTGCAATGAACTATGCACAGCAAGTTTGCGAATGTATGGTTGGGAAAAAGCACGAAATAGAAGCAGTTGAAACAGCGATAAAACAGATAGAAAGAAGAATTGAATTACTTAAATATGATAACAAGCCAACACAAAACACAAAAAAGTAAATTTCTGCTCAATATAGTCTTTCTCTACTGCGCAAACACAAACAAATCCCGTTCAACGTAGCAACAGGTGCGACACGTATGCCAAGTTAATTAATGTTAATTAAAAAATAATATCAAAAAAAAGACTATTTTTGTAAAAATATAAAATTATGAAAAAGAATAAAATCATATTGTTTTTAATTTTATCTGTCATTCTGGTTTCAACAAGCGCATTTTTCAAATTAAATCAGTTTAGAACGACAGGAAACGTTCTGCTTATGGCCGGAACTATAGCAACTTATTTTTTTCTGTTTTTATTGATAAAAGATTATATCAGATTGAAAAAACGGAAGAATGTGTAATTGTTTTTAGAATATATATTTTTCATTTACATCTGCAAATACATATCTAAAAATATTTTATTGAGAAAATCGGCGCAAAAAAAATTTTTGCGCCGATTTTTTTAAATACAATACAAACCACACGGCACAAGCGTTATGCCCCTTTACAAAAAGCATACGAAAAAATATAAAACACATCCTAAAATCCGTATGTTTATAAACTGTTGAAACAGCATTAAAAAAATGTTTAATTAAAAAAATTATAAATGAAATCTTTTTTTTGATTTTAAATTTTCTTTCCCTTATATAAAAATTTTCCATATAAAATTAATTTTTAACCCGAATTTTTACCAAAGTTTTCAACATGAAAAATGCCTTGCTCCTGCCGATTTTTATAAACAGATAGCTTTTCAACATTTGTTTATTTTATCGCATAAATGCATAAAACATAAAACTTTATTTATCCAATTTTTGTTTATTATTTTTTAATAAGAAAAAAAGATGTATTTTCGTATAAATTTTCTGACAAGATTAACATTTTATATCCAACAACATCTCTTTTTTTAAAAAAATAAAATGGATTTTTAAATGAGTTTGTTGTTAAAAAAATAAAATAAAAATATGGATTTTTCGAAAGAAATATTGAAGATGAAGAAAGAAAAAAATTGCGTTATTTTATCGCATTTTTATCAAACTGCGGATATTCAGGACATAGCCGATTTTGTTGGCGACAGTCTTCAACTTTCGCAGGTGGCATCCGAAACTGCCGCAGATATTATATTGTTTTGCGGAGTGAATTTCATGGCTGAAACGGCAAAGATTCTGTCGCCGAACAAAAAAGTGCTTTTACCCGAACCCGAAGCCGGATGTTCGCTTGCCGATTCGTGTAATGTGGAAGATTTGAAAGAGTTTTTGAAAAATTATCCCGACCACACGGTTGTGTCTTATGTAAATACAAGCGTTGGCGTCAAAGCATTGACGGATATCTGCTGTACATCGAGCAATGCTGTGAGCATAATAGAAAGTTTGCCCGAAAATGAGAAAATTGTTTTTTTACCCGACAGAAATTTAGGTTCTTACATCAAATCAATCACAAAGCGCGATATGGTTGTTTGGGATGGAGCCTGTCATGTACACGAAGAATTTTCGGTTGAAAAAATAATAGAATTGAAGAAAAAATATCCTCAAGCCAAAGTACTGGCTCATCCCGAATGTAAAAAAACAGTTTTGATTCTGGCTGATAAAACGGGTTCTACTGCTGCATTGCTGGAATTTTCTAAAAAAGATGAATGTCGGCAGTTTATAGTTGCAACCGAATCGGGAATTTTGCATCAAATGCAGCTTGCAAGTCCTCAAAAAACTTTTATTCCTGCGCCTCCTGTCGATTCTACCTGCGGTTGCAACGATTGTAAATATATGAAAATGATTACTTTGGAAAAAGTTTATAATACTCTTAAAAATGAAAGTCCTGAAGTTATAATTGATTTTGATTTGATTGAAAAAGCAAAAAAACCAATTTTAAGAATGATGGAAATGTCGAAATAATATTAATACTCAATGCTGACATGGAAAATAATTTTAATCCACATAAAGAAAAAGATTTTAAGGATAAGGATTTTGAAAACAGGATACGTCCACAGGAATTTTCATCGTTTTTCGGGCAGGAAAAAGTTATTGAAAATCTTAAAATCTTTGTAAAAGCGGCGCTTCTTCGCAGCGAGTCGCTCGACCATGTTCTGCTTCATGGACCGCCCGGTCTTGGAAAAACAACGCTTGCTCATATTATAAGCCGCGAAATGAATGCAGGTTTGAAACTTACATCAGGTCCTGTGCTTGATAAACCGGGTGATTTGGCAGGATTATTAACCAATCTCGAAGAAGGAGATGTGTTGTTTATTGATGAAATTCATCGTTTAAGTCCTGTTGTTGAAGAATATCTTTATTCGGCTATGGAAGATTATACAATAGATATCATGCTCGACAAAGGACCAAGTGCGCGGTCGGTACAAATATCAATAAATCCATTTACTCTTATAGGAGCAACAACTCGCAGCGGATTGCTTACCAGCCCTTTGCGCGCACGGTTCGGCATAAACTGTCATTTGGAATATTATGATTATGTTACACTTTTGAATATAATAAAACGTTCGGCAATCATTTTGAACGTTACGATTGACGATGATGCAGCCGAAGAAATCGCTTTTCGCAGTCGCGGAACGCCGCGTATTTGTAATGCTTTGTTGCGCCGTGTACGCGATTTTGCGCAGGTTAAGGGAGATGGAAATATTGATATTAAAATTACAAAATATGCTCTTGATGCTTTGAACATCGACAAGCGCGGTTTGGACAGCATGGATAATAAAATTCTTACTACCATAATAAACAAATTCAGAGGAGGACCTGTAGGATTGACAACAATAGCGACCGCCGTAGGCGAAGATGCCGGAACAATAGAAGAAGTATACGAACCGTTTTTAATAAAAGAAGGATTTTTGCAGCGCACACCTCGCGGACGCGAAGTTACGGAACTTGCTTACCGACATTTGAAAATAAACAGAATAAATACAAACAGCGGAAATTTATTTTAAAAATATCACTGCTATCCGATAAAGTTTATAATTTACTGAAAATTTGCATTATTCGGTTGATAATCAAGCGCTGTTTTTGTTCGTCATTGCGAGGAGCGTAGCGACGAAGCAACCGAAGCGAAGCGGAGCTCAACGAAGTTAATCCAGAAAAAATAAATGAATAATAAAAAACAAAGAAAATATCCCGTTAGGGATAGAATATTGGTAGAAAAAATAATAATTCTGGATTGCTTCGCTTCGCTCGCAATGACGATACAACAAAACCTTATTTCTACCTTATTTCAAAAACAAAACAACCTTAGTAGAGTAAAAGATAACACACACATCCAAACTTATTACCTTATTGCTTATTTGTTTCCTGCATCCCGCCGGGATGCATCGCTCGGTAGAATTTCACCGCAACAAAGATTACGTGCGGAGCAGCTGCGGTTTTTCAAGTCATTTGCAGTAACCCGCACGTGATGCACAAAGAGATGTCGTTTTTTACCGAGCGACACATTCCTAATGGAATGCGAATAAGCAAATCAAGGAGCGCAGCGGCTTAAATAATTTAAATATTTAAAGATTACAGACATAGGCGAACAAAAAAACAGCACGTCATTGCAAGGAGCATAGCGACAAAGCAATCCAGAAGCAATGAAAAATAAGGTAATAAGGTTGAAAGGTGTGTGTTATCTTTTGCTCTACTAAGGTTGTTTTGTTTTTGAAATAAGGTAGAAATAAGGTTTTTTGTGTTGTCGTTTCGTTTTTGTAATGCCGTTTGTCACGTAGGGATAGAATATCGGTAAAAACGACATGCCTTTATGCATCACGTGCGGGTTACTTCAGATGACTTGAAAAACCGCCGCTACTCCGCACGCAGCTTTTGCTTGCGATGAAATTTCTACCGAGCGATGCATCCCTCCGGGATGCAGGAAACAAATGAACAATAAGGCAATAAGGTTGAAGATGTGTGTGTTATCTTTTGCTCTACTAAGGTTGTTTTGTTTTTGAAATAAGGTGGAAATAAGGTTTTTTTATTTGTCTTTCTTTTTTCATTATTAATCATTTTAATCACACAAATCAAAGTTCAGACGGTTTCTTCTGGCTTGCTTCGGCGTTCCGCTCCTCGCAATGGCGTGCTGTTTTTTTGTTCGTCTATGTCTGTAATCTTTAAATATTTAAATTATTTAAGCCACTACGCTC
>JAIRKV010000071.1 GCA_031259935.1 Prevotellaceae bacterium
ATCGATTACTTGTCTTTTTAAAAACGATTACCGATGAATTTTAAAACGATAACTATCGTTTGAGGAAAAGATAACTATCGTTTTGTCAAAAGACGGTTATCGTTTGCAGAAAAGGCGGCAAGGAATCAGGGGCTACAAATAGGCGCTTGTTAACAATTTGCTATTTTGTTGTTGAAATAAGGTGGAAATAAGGTTTTTGTGTGTGTTCGTCATTGCGAGGAGCGCAGCGACGAAACCAGCAGGGTCGGCGTAGCCAACCAACCGAAGCGCAGCGGAGCTCAACGGAGTTAATCCGGAAAAACACAGGACGCAAATCTGGATTGCTTCACTGCTTCGCTTCGCTCGCAATGACGTGCTTCCTTTTTTATTATTCATTTTGTTTGTTCATTTTTTAATTCCGTAGGAATTGCATATCGGTAAAAACGATATATCTTTGTGCATCACGTGCGGGTTACTGCAAATGACTTGAAAAACCGCCGCTGCTCCGCACGTAATCTTTGATTGAGGTGAAATTTCTGCCAACATTCTATCCCTACGGGATATTTTTATTTATTTGTTTTTTATTCATTATTAATCATTTTAATCATACAAATCAAAGTTCAGACAGTTTTTTCTCGATTAACTCCGTTGAGCTTCGCTGCGCTTCGGTTGCTTCGGCGTTCCGCCTCGCAATGACGAACAAAAAGAGGAAAAAACCTGTTCCTGTTTTGCCGACTTTTAGCCTGTATGTATGTAAAACACGGTATTTTTATTCGATAGTTTGCATTTATAACTTATTTATAATAAATGATTTCAGCACTTATTAAGAAACACCTAAATATAATATTCCGTTAAATCAATAATGCCTGCGCGAAGTGCATATTTGGTGGCTTCGTGTACGTTGTTTATTTCTAATTTTCGAAAAATATTTTTGCGATGCGTATTTATGGTATGAAAACTTAAATTTTGTTCGTATGCGATTTCCTTTGTTGTTTTACCTTTTGCAATTTCATGAAGCACAAGGCGTTCGCTCGATGTCAATTTATCGTATGCCGGATTCGACGGAATTTCTCCGTAAAGTATTTGCCTTGCCGTATCGCACAGATAAATTTCGCCTCGAAGCGATTTTATAATTGCCTGAACAATATCATTTTTTGCGTCGGTTTTCATAACCACGCTAAACAGCTGTCCCGATTGCAAAACCTGCCGTAAAAAATGCTTCGACAATTCTTCGGAAAACAGTATCCACAACGATTGCGGATATCGCTGTTTCATATTCATCATTTGCGAATCCGAAAAATCGAATAATGTATAATCAAGCAAAACAACAGCGCCGGGACATCGCACAAGTTTTTCCATTAATTCTGTTCGCGATGACACTTCAACAACAGAATCCGTCAATCCGAATTCCTGCAGTATCGACAATATTCCTGTACGCGTAATATCCTGATTGTCGGCTAAAATCAATGGTTGTTTCATATAATTATACATTTAAAAGTATTAAAAATTCATCGTTATTTTTAGAATATTTCACATTCATATAATGCAAAAATACCATAAATGTGTTATCTGACAAAGCAAAAATATAAAAATACCATAAATGTGCTATTTCAAAGGCTGATACGATGCAGTACTTTTGCGAAAAATATCTATAAAAATATGGCAAAAATTTTTAAACACTTAACAGATTTAATCGGCAATACGCCTTTGCTGGAGCTGGCATCATATTCAAAATCAAAAAACATTGATGCTAAATTAACAGCAAAACTCGAATATTTTAATCCTGCCGGCAGCGTGAAAGACCGCATAGCCTTTTCGATGATAGAAGATGCTGAAAAAAGCGGAAAACTTCGCCCCGAAGCAACAATTATAGAACCTACGAGCGGAAACACAGGCGTTGGTTTGGCTTTTGTTGCTGCATCCAAAGGTTATAAACTTATTTTAACCATGCCCGAAACCATGAGTCTCGAACGGCGCAATCTGCTGAAAGCGCTTGGTGCAAATCTTGTGCTTACGCCCGGCGCCGACGGCATGAAAGGCGCTATTTCCAAAGCGCAGGAACTGCTTAACGAAACTCCAAATTCCGTAATATTGCAGCAATTTGAAAATCCTGCAAATCCCGAAATACATAAAAAAACCACAGCGCAGGAAATCATTAACGATACTGATGGAAAAGTAGATATTTTCGTTTCGGGTGTCGGAACAGGCGGAACTGTGAGCGGTGTCGGCGAAGTTTTGAAAAAATTAAATCCCGATGTGATTATTGTTGCCGTTGAACCGCAAGATTCTCCGGTATTGTCGGGCGGAAATCCGGGTCCGCACAAAATACAGGGAATAGGAGCAGGATTTGTTCCCAAAACTTACAATTCTGCCGTTGTCGACAAAATACTGCAAGTTTCAAACGACAATGCAATTCGCACAAGCCGCGAACTGGCAAAAACAGAAGGTTTGCTTGTTGGAATATCTTCGGGTGCAGCAGTTTATGCAGCAACAAGTCTTGCTTTATTGCCCGAAAATAAAGGTAAAAATATAGTCGTAATATTACCCGATACAGGCGAAAGATATCTTTCTACAATACTTTATGCATTCGACGAATATCCACTTTAACCGCTTATTAAATACAGGATTTTATTAGAAAACCGTTTGTGTCGGTAACAAAAAACGACTTTCACTCTGCGTAATACGAAACTCGAATATTTACGCAGAGTTTTTATTGTTAAAAAATAAACAGTTGCTTCTTGAAAAATGACATTTAAAAATTTAAATTATTTAAAGATTTAAAGAATAATATGGATGCAAAACAAAAAAATAAGCACGTCATTGCGAGCGAAGCGAAGCAATCCAGAAAAAACACAAAGCACAGGTCTGGATTGCTTCGGGCTAACGCCCTCGCAATGACGAAGCAAAATATCCCGTAGGGATAAAATGTTGGTAGAATTTCATCGCAACAAAGATTACGTGCGGAGCAGCGGCGGTTTTTCAAGTCATTTGCAGTAACCCGCACGTGATGTACAAAGACCGTGTCGTTTCTACCGAGCGACGCATTCCTAATGGAATGCGAATAAACAAATCAATAAGTGTAGTGTCAAAACACACAAAAACCTTATTTCCACCTTATTTCAAAAACAAAACAACCTTAGTAGCAACAGATAACACACAATCGCCGACCTTATTACCTTATTGTTCATTTGTTTCCTGCATCCCGGCGGGATGCGAATAAGCAAATCAGGGAGTGTGGTGTCAAAACACACAAAAACCTTATCTTCACCTTATTTCAAAAACAAAACAACCTTAGTAGCAAAGAATAGCACACAATCGCCGACCTTATTACCTTATTGTTCATTTGTTTCCTGCATTCCTAATGGAATGCGCATAAGCAAATCA
>JAIRKV010000101.1 GCA_031259935.1 Prevotellaceae bacterium
CACGGCGCCGAAATACGCTGGCAGGTGTTCGACACGCAGCAGGAAGTACACCTCGACGAACTGATAAACTCGTCGTTCGATACCAACTCGCCGCTTACACTCGAATTTAACGACCGCCAGCGCGGAAAAGTACTCTACTTCGCCCTGCGCTGGGAAAATACACGCGGCGAAAAAGGACCTTTCGGACCGATATTGAATGCGATAATACCGTAGGAATTAAATTTAAAGATTTAAAGATTTAAAAATTTAAAGATTTAAAGCACGTCATTGCAGGTGCAGCAGCGCAGCAGCACGTCATTGCGAGGAATGAAATGACGAAGCAACCGAAGCGCAGCGAAGCTCAACGAAGTTAATCCAGAAAAATGACATTTAAAGATTTAAAATAATGAACAAAAAAATTCGTGTAAATTCGTGTAAATTAGTGGATAAAAAGAAATAAAGAAAACGTCATTGCGAGGAATGAAATGACGAAGCAATCCAGAAACACAACGAAGTTAATCCAGAAAAATGATATTTAAAGATTTAAAATAATGAACAAAAAAATTCGTGTAAATTAGTGAAATTAGTGGACAGAAACAAATAAAGAAAACGTCATTGCGGGTGCAGCGCCAGGAGCATTCATAAATAAATAATATTAAATTTTAATAATAGATGTCTTTAAAAAAGCGCTCCCGCTGCACTTCCTGCAATGGCGTTTTAATTTTCTAAATTTAAATGTCATTTTTGCTGGATTGCTTCGGCGTTTCGTTGTTTTTTATTCGCAGGGAGCGAATGCTTGATATTTTTGTCGGTCGGATTATTTTTTCTTCGGCTTCAAAAAGCAGCCTTCGCAGTCGTCGCAATTGGTTTTTTGCTTGCTGTTTTTGTTCTGCTGTTCCATTTCTTCCTGCCGGATACATTTGATTCCCAATTTTTTCATGTTTTTGTTGCGTGATATTTCCGTTTCCGGGAATTTACCGTTTTTCTTTATCCATATACTTACAGACATTGCTGCAAAACAAATCAAAATTATGCAAACTGCTGTAATTGTTATTATCAAAAGGTTTTCCATAAGTTTTAAAAGTTTACGTGAAACCGGAAACGAACTCCGAGTTTGTCGATATCGGGATTGTTGCGGTACGACATGCGCCACACCAGATCGACTCTTAAAAATCTGAAAATATTGTCAATGCCCGCACTGCCTTCCATGTAAGGTTTTTTGCTTAATGTGAACATTACCGTTTCGCCTTTGTCGTTTACGGGAAATCTGAAAAGATCAGGATTATTTGCAGGTAAGTTTCTGTCGGCAAGTCCGCCCCAAACGGCTTTGAAAGTAATAATTTCGCGCCATTTGGTTTTTTTCAGCAAAGGAATTCTGTTGAATATCAAGCCCTGCAAATTGTATGCAAGATTTATTTCCGCATATTTGTCGCTTACAAATTCAAAAAAATTCATCATATTATACGATTGAGTGTGATAGGCATAGGTTTGATTTGCATTATGTATAAACAGCAAAGGATACGGAACGGTTCCCCATACTTTTCCCGCCCGTGCAGATGCATCAATGAATCCGAAACTTGAAATCCAAAAACGTTTGCGTGCCGAAATAACGGTTTTCTGATAATTATAGTCGGAACCGAAAAAATTTTTTATTCCTGCAGTCTGCGAAAGCGTTATCACAGGTTCTTTTTTTGTCATTGTTATGCGATAATGTTTGCTTTGATAAAACTGTTCATTCGGCGCATATCTTATGTTTATATTAAATTCGCTTGTTGCAAGTTCTCTGATTTGAGTCATATTCAAGTCGGCATCGTAATTTTCAAAAATAAGCGAGCCTGCGGGTTTTTGTCTGATATGCGCGAATGAAGTTTGAAATCCCCAGCCGTTGCCTGCTTCCATGTCATACTGTAATTTGATATTTTTGCTGTACATCATTTTATCGGCATTTCCGCGATTAAACGAAAACAGAAAATTATCGCCTGTCGAGAAATTCAATTCCTGTCCGAGAATTTTTGTATTGTATTCGTAAGACAAAGTCAGCATGTTCATTGGATATTCCCACTGATGATATTTTTTCTTATTGAACGAATATGTAAGCGACTCTAAATGTTTGATTTTTTTATCTTTCGTTCCGAAGGCTAAAAAAGTTTCAAAAAAGATACTGGGATGCAGGTTTGCGCTTGTTTTGCCTCCGGCGCGAAAACGGTTTCCTTCGATTTTGTTATAACTGTACATTGCATTTACAGGTCCGAAATCAAATTTTTTAAATTCAATGTATCCTGTTGAAACAATCATGAGAATATCCATAAAATTTCTAAACTGCTTCACATTGTTCAATGTATCAAGCATGTCGTAAATACCCTGTTCGTTTTTGTTTAGAGGTTCGTGCCGTGCATGTTGCCAAAATTCAATCGGTTTTTTATCCGAATCGGCAAGGCGGATTTTCTTTTCAATACCTTTATAATCGCTGTCGGGGCGCGGCTTGTCCAATATGAAATTTTTGTACGTTACGGTTCGTTTGCCATAAATTCCCTGACTTTTTTCAAACAGACTGAAATCAATATTAATTTCGTTTTTCGACAAAACCCAGGTAGTGTCCACTTTGTCAAATTCTTGAATCAGTGATAAATCATTAACAAAATTCATATTGATTTTTTTCAGAACTTTAAGATGAATTTTTTTTACGGCATAAGTCGAATCTGTTGTTATATAGATATTTCCACTGAATCCCCAATCGGCTGAATTATGAGGAAGAAATGTGATATTACTGCATTTTACGCCATCAATATCAACGGTATCGAGCAAATAAAATTTATAAAAACTGTTTGCAATATTCGACAGCGGACTTACAAAATGCTGATTCAGCATTTCAATATCATTATTGTAAATGTCGATATTATTAAAAAGTAATTCCAGATATGAAGAAATTCCTGCCTGGTCAAAATATTTGTCAAAACCCGACATTTTTGTTGCTTTTATAATTTCACGCGAGGCCTGCGGCGATTTTCTGTAATATCTGTCGCTGATGGTTTCTTTTATAAATATTGGCAAATAGGGTTTTCCGTTGAGTTGCGAAGTGTCGATATAGTTGAACATGAATCGAAAATTGCGCAGCGCTTTTTTATCTTTCAAATCGGGTTTGATATTGTCGAGTGCAAATTCAAGTTTTTCATAACTTTCATATTCGTAATAATCGTGCGCTTCTATTCGGTTACGTTTTTTGTTGTCAATCACCTTTTGTATCAATGCAACTGCCGGATTGTCTTTTTTTCGATAGCGGATTCGTTTTGGACGTATAATGGCAGCTTCTATATTTATGGCATCGGGAACAAGCATGATCTGGTATTTATTTTTTTTGCCCGTTTCCACTTTCAAAACCTGTGTTTGATATCCTAAAAACGAGATGCTGATTTCGTTTGAAGCCCAAAGTGTTTCAAGATGAAAATCTCCTTTCAGGTCGGTTGATGTTCCTATGTTTTTCCCTTGAAAAAATATATTTACAAAAGCCAGTTCTTCGCCCGTAACGGCATCAATTACAGAACCGTAGACAGTCGTATTTTGTTGCGAAAACAGTCGAAAAGGTAAACATATTAATATCAGGAAAAATATTTTTTTCATTATCGTTTTTTATAATTGCGCTGTCTGATATTTTTTATTGACCGAAAGGATTCATCAGGTCGGTTATAAAAAACTGGAACAAATCGGGTTTTATCAAAACAGGATAGATAAAACCGAAAATTGCTCCGTAAAGATGTGCATCGTGATTTATGTTATCGTTGCTGTTGCGACTCATGTAACTGCAATAAACAAGGTATAATATTGCAAAAATTATACCGGGAACTGGAATAATTCCCATAAACAGCAATTTGCGCCATGGATCGAAAAATATGCAGGCAAACAACACTGCCGACACTGCGCCCGATGCTCCGATACCGCGATATGCATAATTATTGCGATTTTTCATTATGGTTGTCAATGTTGCAAAAATCATTCCTCCGAAATATATTACCAAAAAATGTATCATTGCGTTTCCGACGTAATACGTGAAATAAGCCATTAATGCCTGTCCAAACGAATAAAATACAAACATGTTTATTAGCAGATGCATCCAGTTTGCATGAATAAAGCCGTGAGTTATAACGCGATACCATTCATTTCTGTGTACAATCATATAAGGCGACAGCAAAAGCCTGTCGAAAATTCGTGGAGATTCGAACGCTGCAATGGATGCAAGCGTCGTAATAATTATAATTATTAAAGTCAAATCCATTTCATATAATTTTAATCAGTTAAATTTCATAATTTATATTATTCACATTAAATATTTTGGAAATCAATTCACGCAGCAGTTCGCCTTCTTCGGCTGCAATATAATTGAACCCTTTGCTTTTCATGTCGTATTCGCGCAGCAGCGAAATTATTTTTATCGTTTGAAACATATTGTAATTTCGCGCTGCCGTTTCGTAATCCTTAATAAAAAACGGATTTATTCCAAGCGCCGAAATAATGTCGCGCGTCGAGAGTTGTTGTCGGCGTAATGTGTGATATTTCAATATTTTTGAGAACTGTGAAAATAATGCAGATACTGTTACTACAAAAGGATATTCCTTTGTGTTTTTGCTGAAATGCAAGGCAATTTTGTTTGCTTTCAATACGTTTTTGTCCGATATTGCATTGCTCAGTTCAAATGTGTTGTAATCTCTGCTTATTCCTATATTGTTTTCTATATCAAGCGAATTTATTTTTTTTCTGTTTTCGGGCAAAGCAGTAAACAGTTTATTTAATTCGTTCACAATTCTGCTTAAATTTGCGCCCAAAAAATCGGAAAGAATTGCCGCCGCATTATGTTCAATTTCAAAGCCTTGCTGTTTAGTATACGTTGAAATCCATCCTGCGATTTCATTTTCATAAAGTTGTACGGATTCGAGTATTTCGCCGTGTTTTACAACCGTTTTGTAGAATGATGTACGTTTATCAATAGTTTTTCCTTTGTAGCAAATCACCATAATTGTTGATTTCAAAGGATTTTTCACATAAGCCTCAAGTTCCTCTATTTTTTTTATTTCCTGAGCTTCGCGAACAATCAATACCTGATAATTTGACATCATCGGAAAACGCCGCGCAGTATCGGCTATCAGACTTATGTCGTCCACATCTTTGCCGTAAATAATCGTTTGATTAAACGGACGTTCGTTTTCGGGTAAAATATTGTCGGCTATAAATTCGCTTAATTTGTCGATATAATAAGTTTCATCGCCCATTAAAACATAAACAGGTTTGTAAATTTTATTCTTCAAATCACCAAGTATTTGGCTGTATTTTGCTATTGTGTCTTTTCCGCTGAATTTTGCCATTTATTCAATTATATTGTGCAAATATAGTATTTTTTTTATTATCTTCGCCTTGATATTTTTGAACTGCTACCGAAATATTATTGAATATTGAAAAATTTATTATAACTTTGCTGAAAAATTAGTTGAAAATTGATTTGGTTTTGACAAAAACAATATTAAAAATTATAAATTAACAGGAATATCTAACAATTAATACTGTATGAATATGAAAAAAATAATAAAAAAATTATGTATTGCTGTGTTTTTATTCGGCGCAATAAATTACACTTATGCACAAACTGCGTCACAGGATATTTATTTAGGACTTGGAATCGGATTTGATTATGGCGGAATTGGCGGAAAAATAGAATATTTACCGACTAAACATTTCGGACTCTTCGGCGGATTGGGATACAATTTCTTATCAATAGGTTGGAACGCAGGAGTTACATATAAAATACAGCCCGACAAAAAAGTATCGCCAAATTTAATGGTTTTTTACGGATACAATGCCGTGTTCACAGGTAACAACAGTTACGCCAAACGATATGAGATGACATCTTACGGACTTACATTTGGAGTGAATCTGGATGTTAAAGTAAAAAACGGAGATAAATGGAGTTTCGGATTATTTTTTCCTTTACGTTCAAGCAAGTTTAAACGTAATTACGATGCAATCAAAAACGATTCAAATCTGGAGGCTACGGAAATTATACCTGTTGGTATTAGCGCAGGATATAATTTTAAATTGTAAATCCTTTAAAATTTTCATGCGTTTTTACTGCAAACGGATGTGAATGATAAAATAGAGAACGCAAATTTAAATATTCGTAATACTTCCGCTGGACAGCAAATTTTTGGCTGTGTGCGCAAAAAGTACGTTGCGTTCACTCCCGAAGAACTTGTGAGGCAAAATATTATTACCTATTTTGCAAACGTCAAAAATTATCCGGTAAATCTTATGCACGTTGACTTATTGCTGCAAAATAAATTTTGAATGCAACCGTACGAATTTCTTAACGAATATCGGCATTTGACATTATAAACGGTTATATTGAAAATCTGCGGACATTAAAGTCAAAAAATCTGCGATTTTATCGGAATATTGAAATTTTATTATAACTTTGCTGAAAAATCAGTTGAAAATTGATTTAATTTTGACGAAAACGATATTTAAAAATTATAAATTAACAAGAATATCTAACAATTAATACTGTATGAATATGAAAAAAATAATAAAAAGATTATGTATTGCCGTGTTTTTATTTGGCGCAATAAATTACACTTATGCACAAACAGAGTCACAGGATATTTATTTAGGGCTCGGAATCGGATTTGATTATGGCGGAATTGGCGGAAAAATAGAATATTTACCGACTAAACATTTCGGACTGTTCGGCGGTCTCGGGCACAACATGCTGTCGGTTGGCTGGAATATGGGAGCAACATACAAAATATTGCCTGACAGAAAGGCATCTCCAAATCTTACGGTTCTTTACGGATATAATGGAACTTACATAGGAGAAGACAGTTACGCCGAAAAATATAATATGACATCTTACGGTTTTACATTTGGGGCGACCATAGATGTTAAGACAAAAAACGGGAATAAATGGAGTTTCGGATTATTTTTTCCCATACGTTCGAGCAAGTTTAAACGTAATTACGATGCCGCAAAAAATGATCCTGAGGTGAATCATCTTTTTGAAGTTGATATGCCTATCGGGATTAGCGCAGGATATAATTTTAAATTGTAAATCAGATAGAATTTTTATCTGATTTTTATGTGTTTTTTACTGCGAACAGATGTGAATGATAAGATAAAAAACGAAAATTTAATTATTCGTAATACTTCCGCTGGACAGCAAATTTTTGACTGTGTTCGCAAAAAGTACGTTGCGCTGACTCCCGAAGAACTTGTGAGGCAAAATATTATAACTTATCTTGCAAACGTCAAAAATTATCCGGTAAATCTTATGCGCATTGAAGCCGGCATGAAGTTGAACAACATGCAAAAACGATGCGATATTCTTGTGTACGATCGCAATCGCAAGCCTTTGTTAATGGTTGAATGCAAAGCCGAAAACGTAAAACTGTCGCAGGATATTTTCAATCAGTTATCACGTTATAATCTGATATTTAAAGTTCCATATCTTGTTGCAACCAACGGCGAGCAGACTTATTGCTGCAAAATAAATTTCGAAAAGCAGTCGTACGAATTTCTTAACGAAATACCTGCATTTGACACTGTAAACGGTTTATATTGAAAATCTGCGCACATTAAAGTCAAAAATTTGCGATTTTATCGAAATATCGAAAATTTTATTTAACTTTGCATAAAAAAATAAAATGATTTATTAACAAAAATTTAAAATATCATGGAACAGAAAAAAAATGAATTAAATATCGAACTCGACGAAAAAGTTGCGCAGGGAACATATTCAAATCTGGCTGTAATTACTCATTCTTCGTCGGAATTTATTCTCGATTTTATCCGTATTATGCCCGGATTGCCGAAAGCTCAGGTTCAAAGTCGCATAATTCTTACACCGGAACATGCAAAACGACTGCTTATTGCCTTGCAGGACAATATTGCAAAATTTGAATCCAAAAACGGGCAAATAAAAATTGAACACAACGAACCGCCGATAATTCCAATGAAATTCAGCGGAGGAAATGTTCAGGCATAAATAATATTGCCAAATGATTAAACATTATATTATCAGCCTGTTTCTGATATTATCATTATCGGCTAACAATTTATCGGCGCAAAATTTGAAAATAGTTACAGGTGAGGTCGATACCGTATACAGCGCTTATCATTATTTTAAAGGAATTACCGATAACGATGCAAAAATATTTGTAGCAGGAAAAGAATTTCCGGTTTACCGGACAGGCGCATTTGCAGCAGAAACCGAATTGAAAGAAGGAAACAACGAAATAGAAATTATTGCACGGCGCGGTTCGGAACAAACCCAAAAAAATATTAAAATATTTCGTAAACCGCCTAAGGCAATTACCGCTACACAAGGCTTTGCAATAGAAAATATTGAGATATTGCCTTCGCAGAATATGACTGTTACAGTCGGCGATATTATCAAAATAAAAGTAAAGGCAACTCCAAACTGCAAGGTAACGTGGCTTAACAATGTCAGATTACACGAATTGCCTGTTTCTGAAACTAATGGAACAGCAGGAATTTATCAATCTTCATATACTGTTGAAGATAATGATAAAAATTTCAAAAAACCTCTGCGTGTTAAAATCAGCAACGGAAAAAAATCAATAAAACAGGAGGTAAACGCCAAAATCGTTTTTATGAATAAAAACGCCGAACCTCTGATGTTGCGTACAAAAGGCGAACTGCCTTATCTTAATTACGGTTTGGGAACCGACAGGCTTGGAGGATCGAAAATAAGTCATATTGTCGAAGGAATTATACTGCAAGCCACCGGAAAGGCAGGAAATTTATACAGAGTGAAGTTAAGCAAAAATTATCAGGCATGGATTCCCGAAGACTGCGTTGAAACTGTAAGTTCGGGCATGTTCAAACCTCAATCTCTTACAGGTTCGTGGAGCGTTCGCGGTAACGAAAAATACGATATTGTAAATCTTTCACTCGGCGATAAACTTCCATTCAGAACATTTCATGAAATCAATCCGAACAGAATAATAGTAGATATTTTCGGTGCAACATCAAACACATCATGGATAACACAGTATCCTGAAACATTGAAACAAATAAAAAATCTTACTTTCGAACAGATAGAAGATGACATTTTTCGTGTTATTATCGAACTTGCGCACAATCATTGGGGACATAAAATAGAATATAACGGCAATAACATGGTAATAAGCGTAAAACATCAGCCGAAACTCGAACTCGGCAGTTTGCACATCGCCATTGATGCGGGACATGGCGGCTCAAATATCGGAGCGCGAGGCACGACAGGCGCGGTAGAAAAAGACATAAATCTCAAATTTGCAAAAATATTAAAGGAAAAACTCGAAGAAAAAGGTGTAAAAGTAAGCCTCACACGCAGCGAGGATACAGATATGAGCATGTCGGAACGTATTTTGTTAATGCGTAAAATCGATCCCGATTTGCTTGTGTCGATTCACTGCAACGCAGGCGGGTCGCCGTTTACGGGAAAGGGAACAAGCACATATTACCGTCATGTCGGTTTCCGTCCTTTATCTACTTCTATTTTGAAACGTTTGCTCGAATTGGATGTGAATAATTTCGGAAACGTAGGCAGTTTCAATTTTGCGTTGAACAGCCCGACAGAGTATCCAAATGTGTTGGTCGAAACATTATTTATAAGTTCGCCTGAAGATGAAGCAAAACTTCTTGATGACAATTTCAGAAATCAAATGACTGATAAAATAATTACAGGATTACAGGATTTTTTAAACGAACAAAAATAATCATTGCTGTCGGCAAAGATTTC
>JAIRKV010000152.1 GCA_031259935.1 Prevotellaceae bacterium
TTTATATTTCAGGTTGTTTTGATACCGTTTTGTTATTAATAACCAATTGATTTTAATATTTTTTCAGTTGCTCCAAGATTTTGTTCTACATATTCTGCTACTTTTTTACCAATATCTGAATTGACAGTCAGATTGTAAAAAACATTTTTCAGCGAACTGTAATCCGAAACGGAAAAGCCGCCGCCGCATGCAATCAGTTCGCGCGCTTCTTTGAATTTCATGTAATTTGGACCCCATACGACAGGAATTCCGTAAACGGCTGCTTCCAGCGTATTGTGTATTCCGGCGCCAAAACCGCCGCCAATGTAGGCAATATCAGCATAGCGATAAACAGACGATAATATTCCGAAACAGTCGATAATTATGCAATCGGCATTTGCAGCATTATTTTCGGTAAGCTGCGAATAACGCAAATGCGGATATTTGAGTTTGCTGGATATTTCCGTTATGTGCGAATCGTGTATTTCGTGCGGCGCTATTATCAGTTTTATATTTTTATTCTCACTGAAATATTTTAACAGCAAATCTTCATCAACTGCCCATGTGCTTCCTGCAACAATAACATTTTTACCGTCAATAAATTTTTCTATCAAAGGAATATTTTTTGATTGTCGGGCAATGTTGTTCACTCTGTCGAAACGGGTATCGCCTGCAACTGTAACTTTATAAACATCAATGCTTTTAAGCAGTTTGTGCGAATTATTATCCTGTACAAAAAGATGAGTAAAACATTTCAGCATTTTACGGTAAAATCCTCCGTATATTTTGAAAAATGTTTGTTCTTTCCTGAAAATTGCAGAAATAAGATATGTGGGAATATTATGTTTTTTGAGTTCTATGAGAAAATTTCCCCAAAATTCGTATTTCACAAATACTGCTTTTTCAACATTAACAGCCGACAGAAATCTTTTTGCATTTTTCACCGTATCTGTTGGCATGTAACAGATTAAATCAGCATTTGGATAATTTTTACGAATTTCATAACCTGAAGGCGAGAAAAACGTAAGCAGAATTTTTGTGTCGGGATTTTCTTGTTTTAATTTTTCTATCACGGGACGTCCCTGTTCAAATTCGCCGAGCGACGATACGTGAAACCATATATAACTTGATTTTTTATCTACCTGTTTTTCAATAATATTCCATGTATTATGGCTTCCCTGATGGCGTTTTTTGGCTTTTTCGCTAAAACATGATGCTATTGCAATTAATCTTCCGTAAGCATGTATTGTAAGATTGTATAAAATGTTCATTTACCGGTTAAATTTAATTACAGAAAGTCAATCAAATAACAGTTTGAAATATTCAATCTTTGAATAAATGCAGAAAACTTCGATATTCTTTGCCATCATACGAACGATCATCCCAGCCTGTTCCGCTTACAACATAATAATAAACTCCCGATGCACATTCAACTCCATCATTGTTTAATTTTCCGTTCCAGCCTTGCCATTGTTCGTAAGAACCGCTGTACGAATATACATTATGACCTGCTCTGTCGAAAATTTGTATCTTGATTGTACGCATCGATTTGAGTTCCTGTCCTTTAATGAATTTAAAAATATCGTTTTGCCCGTCTCCGTTCGGCGTAAATGCATTAGGTATTGATTTAGAAGGCAAATTTGAATTTGCAACATTTATATAAGCCAAAACCGTAGAATCTTTACATCCTGTTGAAGTGTTTTCTACCACCAGTTGAAATCCGTATTTTCCTGTCGGATAGCCATCCAGATTTCCCGTGTGATGCGGAACAACAGGATAAGCATGTTCGCTTAAATCGGTTGTTGTTTGCGACCATATAAGCAAGTTTCGGGTTTGTTCAACATAAATATTTCCGTATCCTTTCCACGTATATTTGTTTGCATGTCGCGAATTATCGTGCTTGAAACGAACGCGATACAGAGCGTTATTATTTACGTCTCCATATGTTGATGTGCCTGACCAGTTATCATTTTCATCTTTGGCTTCTACCGTAAATGCAGGATATACGGCAATTGCGGGAATTAAAGGCGTTGATGCGGTTACGGTTTTTCCGAAAACATCTTTTATTGTAACCGAATAAATCGCATCGGCTAAAGGTGGCGGCTCGTTTACTGTTGTTTTATTCCATTTTTTCCATGAATCGTCAATATTGGGTAAGCCATCATAAATATCGGCAGATGTTGTCCATTCTGTTGTAAGTTTGTTATAAATTATGGAATCGTAAAGCGTTCCCGATGTATTTTCAAACTGGTAAATTCGATAAGGAACGTTAGCTCCGGGACGAACTGCCGCTTCCAAATCAAGCCAGTTGCAGGTTGACGAATATTCGATTCCGCCGACAAGATTAAAAGTATCTATTATAATCCAAACGGCAAATGTGTCAATCGAAGCGCTTACTCCAGCCGAATCAATTATAACGCGATAACCTCCATCCGACAAATTACCGAGCGAACTTGCAGAAACGCCATTTTCATTGTGAACCGGCAAAAATGTTTGATTTACCGCATCCAATTTTTCCCATACAAAATCGGAATTTTCGTTTGAATGATGTTTTGCTTCCAAATTTCCTGTTGCGGGCGAAAAAAATACATGAATCATGTCGGGTTTGCCGCGCAAAAATGAAGTCGGTTTTGAATAATCGGCTCCAATTGCAGACACCTGAGCAAACGAATATATCTGTAAAATAATAAACAACAATGTTGTTATCAGTGATTTATATAAGACAGCCATCTTTATTAATTTTTAATATGAGTTACAAATTTAATTAAATTTTCTCTACAAGCAATATTTTAGCGGATAAATGGCTAAATCTTTTTTGAGGCGCTGTGAAAAATATCCGGCAAGTCGATATAAGAAAAAATCTTTGTTGTTAACGCCAAAAACGGAAGTAGCAAAACTTTGAATTTTGCTATTTAAATTTTCAGATTTGACATTATCAAGCCATATTCAGTTGCTTATTAACAAGCATTGAATCTGTTTATTATAAATATTTATAAGTTCAAATTATCGAATAAAAATACCGTGTTTTACATACAGACTAAATTTCGGCAAATTATGAACGGTTTTTTCTTTTGTTTGTCATTTCATTCCTTGCAAAGACGGTTTTCTTTGTTTACCACACGAATTACACGATTTTCTTCGTTTCGTCTGTGTCTTTTAAAATTTAAAAATCTCAAATCTCTCAAAATCATACAGGGTGAACTGCAATTTGAAAACAGTTCTTTATTCATTAATTTTTATACCTTTCTTTTATAAATTTTATCAACAATTTTTATTCGTCTGTGTATAATCTGATAATTTAATGCTATCTTTGTGCTAATATTATTTGTGTTGATTATTAGAAAATAAACAATGACTG
>JAIRKV010000242.1 GCA_031259935.1 Prevotellaceae bacterium
ATTTCCTTAGCGACAAGGTGATAAATACAAAGTACGAAGATATTTTTGACGAAATGACAAAATACATTAGCAGTGAAACGGGAATTGCAAAGAGAAAAATAAATGGGCTGATTGAAAAACTGCGCTTTCAAGAATTTCAATTTAAGAAAGAGTTATCAAAATCCGCCAAGTAGATTTAATCTGTCCTGTCTATACTGCGGATCTTTTATTTGCTCGGCATATTTATACGCTTTTTTCATGTCTCGCCTATTAGAATAAAGAGCCGACAAATCCCATTTTATGGTGTCATAGGCAGGTTTTCCGTCGAGCATATTCATAAGATACCCTTCTCGTGTTCGATAAGGATCTTCCGGATCGCTGAAAAAATCGTCGAGTTCTTTTTCTGTAATGTTGTGGTCAAAAATTGTTTCTATATGTTCCATAGTTTTATTTTTTTACAAAGTTAATAAAAATTTTTTGTCAGTGTTATTTTCATAATGTAAAGATAACATTTTTATCTGATATTTGCAAGTTTTTTTCTTAAAATCAATAATTTATTTTTTATGCAAGTTTTGCCAAACGCTGCAAATTCGCCTGTTTTTTGACAGGATAAAACGAGTTTGCAAGCGCATCCAAATAGTCCGGACTGCGTCCTATTCTTTTCTTTAATTCTTCTTTCGGCTCTATAATTATCTTGCCATCGCTTTGAAATTTCCATTTAACCTCTGTCGCTTCCTGTAATAACTTGTCATTCTTCGGCAAACAGGGATTATAGTTGTTTTTTGGATTTAACCAGTCGCGAACGCACCAATACAGATATGCACGCATGTTGGCAAACTGATACTGCCGTGTCATGTCGGTGTAACCTTTTGCGCTTTCCGATACTTTACATGATAATGCATTGAAATAATTTAATTCTTTCAGTCGAGAGTATACACCCGCACCTTCGCCAATAGTATCTATAAAGGCATACGACCTGGCACGTTTTAATTCATTGCCTACCAACCCTGCAATAAACATGTGATCGGCAACGCCGCCCGACTGATGCACAGTAAATTTATCTACAATATTTTCGTATCTGTAACAAATTACAGACGAATCGCGTCCCATTCCTGCTACATCAACTCCTAATGAGAGCGTTGTGATCATGCTAAATTTTTTATCAACAATATCTTCATACCTTCTGTTTGCAATCTCAATCCATTCGTACGGAATAAGTATGTCTTCGCTTACTTTCGGACAAAAAGGACTTTCTGTTATGCTCGCATCTATAACGCCTGTGCCATGTTTCAGGATTACGCCGTGCTCTGTCAGCTGCCGATTGATTTTTTTTCAAAAGTATGTCGAACAGGGTCAACGCATTTAATTTTATAACAACCTTATTATAAATATTTTACAATTATAAATTTTAGAAAAATCTCATTTTGTAATGCCTTGATTATAAGTATTATATGTTATTTTAATGCGTTGACCATGGGTTAATTATTTGATTTTGGCATCTAATTAAAAAAATATATTAAATTTGCGGCTCGATAAAACAGTTAATTTAATAATTCTTATCTATAAAATCTTTGAAATGAATGAATTTGAAATAAATATCAAAGCCAGGCGTTATAACTCAATTGTTGAACTTGACGAAACCGAGCGTCGATTGCTCGAGGTTGCAAACGAAGCCACCAAAACTTCGTATGCTCCATATTCAAAATTCAATGTAGGTTCGGCAGTTTTGCTCGAAAACGGCGAAATAATAACAGGCAGCAATCAGGAAAACAATGCATATCCGTCTGGATTGTGCGCCGAACGGGTCGCGGTATTTTATGCAAATGCAAAATATCCAAACATTGCAATAAAGGCAATAGCCATATCGTCGGCTGTTAATAATAAAATAAACGATATCGAAGTTTATCCGTGCGGTTCGTGCCGACAGGTTTTGGTTGAAAGTGAAAACAGACAGAATACGAAAATAAAACTTATAATGGGAGGCGTTAAATCAATTATTGTTGTTGACAGCGTAAGTTTGATGCTGCCTTTTACTTTCGATCTTGATAAAATGATGTCATTATAAAATTTTATAACTTATTATTTATTTAAACGTTACATCTTGAGACCTTTTGCAAAAGTTCAATAAAGTTGATTTGTTGAAAAAATTTTGAGTTTTTTTGTCAGAGTTGATTTTTGAAACAGGCTGCTTTTTTAAGGTTAATTTTTTAGTTGGTCAGCAGTGATTATTTCCTTAGTTTTTGCATTTGCCACAAATGATGCAAAGATACACGAAATATTCCACATAAACAAATTATAATCAACTAAATATTAACATTTTATCAACACTTTTGACTTGCATTTGTTGAATATAAATATATTAGATCATCGTTATTAACTTTTTTCTCCAATTTAAGTTATTTTCATATTACCTGAAAAAATTAATTCATTATATTCATTTCTAACAAAAAATATATATTCGTCTTTTTGTAATGGTATGGAAATTATTTTATCTCTTAAAGGTTTCTTTATCATATAATTGTATGCAGGAATGGCGGAATTGTCTGTTTGATAATCCTGTGTTCTGTAAACACTGATTATATAATCATTATTTACAGGTTTGTTAATGCGATTAATTACGGAATCGGGCAATTCTATACTATAATCTATATAGTTGTCCAATTTGGCAAAAGTGCTGTAATCAAGATTATTTGACAGATATATATCTGCCTGAAGAGCAGGTTTTTTTCTATATATTGTATCAACAACAGCCAGCCAATTATTTGTATTTGCCACATAATAACTTGTTTGACTGATTGTTAAAGGATCTATATTATAGATTTTTTTTAATTCTGCAGCCATCCAATGCTTGTTTGCTGATATATTTTCATTGATATGTCCAAAACCTGCCAATATTACGACTTTTGCAAGCGAATCAAGTCGAAACGTATTATTATAAATATTTTGCGCCTCTTCTTTTTCTCTTTCGTTTTTAAAACTCTCATAATAAAATACTTGAAATCCAATATTTTTTGCTTTTTTAATCAGATTAGCCGCCATCGGCTCGCAGGTGTAAAAACCGCTTTTGCTCACGACAAATCCACGTTCGTTAATGTCTTTTTCCCAAAGCATTTCCAATCCGAAATATTTGAATCCGCTGTTGTAAAGTTTTTGTAACAGAAGATGTAATAAAAGTCGATTATTGGGTGAAAAATGATTTTCGTTGAACATTACTATTTTTTCTTCTTTGCACTTTTCTATTAAAAAA
Organism: Prevotellaceae bacterium; assembly: GCA_031259935.1. Taxonomy (GTDB): domain Bacteria; phylum Bacteroidota; class Bacteroidia; order Bacteroidales; family UBA932; genus JAIRKV01. Next base: position 3,227 of record JAIRKV010000242.1, read on the forward strand.
TCCAAAACATCATTGTCGATTGCAAGGTAACCGCTGTCAGCAATTTTTATACCCGAATAACGATAAAACTCCTGCAATGTATTATTCAATTCCTCATCCAGATTGCCAATGCGCGACTGAAATGTTCCCAGTGCTTCTATATATTGAAATTTGGAACGAATATTGTATGCGTAATTCATTGTGTTTTGCTGTAATTTGATTAAAGGCAATAAATAATTTACCGTACTGTCTTCATTAAAATCATATTTGCGTGCCAGCGTAAACGGGTCTGAAATATCCACATTTGCGTAATTTTTGCCGATTTTGATTTGTTGAAAAATATCATTGATATATTCTTTTTCTAATATAATAAACTCTTTTTGAGGATTTTTGCCGATTATGTAAATATAACCCATGTTATTTTCCAAAACAATTCCATGTGCAACCGTATAATTGGCGCTGTCGATAATCGGATTGGGCGTTCGTACATTATATTTACCCAATCTTGCAAGCGCTCTGTTTGCCGTTTTCGCATCTTTAAAATAAAACAAATAATGATCAAGCAAAGGCTCTACATCGGTTTGATAATAAGCAAGACAATAATTTACATTAAGACGCAGTCTGTTGTTGCGCAGACTTTTTCGAACAGTGCTTTTTTCATGTATTAATTGATAATCGCCTCCGAATCTGTACGAAAATTTTAATGAATCGTTAATATAATATTTATGGTTTTCTATTAAGATTTTTCCACTTTTTTGTAAATTTTTTACAGAATAACAGCTACAAAACATTAATGTTATAAGGCAAATTTTAGTTCCAAATAGCAGCGTACGAGTCATAATTGCATTTTTGCGGTTTTGTAATAAATCCAAAATTTTTATTTTCACAAAGGTAAATAAATAATTTTTCATATATGCAAATATTTTAATCAAAATTTTTTTAGTTATCGGTTTTTAATATTATCAAACCTTTGCAAAACCTTCAATCGTCATTTTCAGAACGAAAACCCGTATGTCTGATTTTACTCGCTGTTATTTTTTTCGCTTGAATAAAACTCAGATTATTAATTCTTTTGCTATTGTTCGCGCTTCAATATCGGTTGCGATATAATCGTTAATATCAGGATTTTTTATGAAAGTTGCCTTGTTCAATGTTTTTTCAATGATTTCGGCAATTTGCAAAAATTTGATTTTGTCGGTTAAGAATGCATCTACGGCAATTTCGTTTGCTGCGTTCATTACACAGGCGGCATTTCCGCCTTTTTTGAGAACTTCGTACGCTAATGTTATGCATGGAAATTTTTTGACATCAGGATTTTTAAATTCCAATGTCAGAAACTTGGAAAAATCAAGACGCTTGCAGTTAAGCGGTAATCG
>JAIRKV010000156.1 GCA_031259935.1 Prevotellaceae bacterium
TCCGCTGTAATTTTATTGGAAAATCGTCCAATGTGCTTCAAACTTTTGAAATAGGAAAGAATCGTCCAAAATGGGTCTGCTTCAGTTTTGTCTGTGCTGCTTTTCCACAATTCCAAACGAGCAAAAAGCAGTGCAGCGTTCAGTCGCAAAGTTGCCATTGTTTGCGTTTTGCCTGTCGGAAGAATACCTACATAACGACGTTTGCTTGTCGATAATGTTTTTGAGAAAAATGTATCATCGGCATTTGTTGCATTTTGTGGAAAAATTTTAACTTGTCTGCTGTACAAACCCTTTACTTGTTCTTCCACATTTTTAACCGTTGCCGTAGAAACTATGATTTTGGGCTTTTGTTTTTCAGTTGTGCAAAGCGACAAAATCACATTTTCAAATAGTCCGACCAAACTGCCCAGTGGTCCACTCAACAAGTGCAATTCGTCTTGTATGATTAATTCCGGTTTGCGGTTATCGTTATGATTGAATAAACTTGTAGCCTCGCCTTTCCACGCTAACTGCGCAAATTTATCAACAGTTGCAAACAGCATTGCAGGCGGATTATTGTATATATCTTCATCAATCAAAACGATTGGCAATTCTCCGTTCGTTTCTGAATATGCACAATTCGGATTTAAGCAATAACTGTTTAAGTGGTTTCTGCTAATTCTGTGTCCGATTGACGGATTAGTATCTGCTTGCAGCCTGCCGATTATTTTTGTATTGCACCACTGACAATTGGACAGTTGAAATGGGTTTATTGTTGGTTGATTTTTGTTTAATCTGTTCTGTGTGTCTTGTAATTTATTCTCTGCACAATTATTGTCGTTGCTTCTTATTTTATTTGGAATTGTTGAACCTCCGACCCAAAAACCGATAGTGATTCTTTCATTTCCTAAATCGTCATGATTTTTACGGATAAACTCACAAGCCAAAATCAGTTTTGTAGCGCGCTCGAATTGTTGTGCCGAGAGCAAACGCAATGTATAACGAATTATGATATTAACTCCGCCGTAATTATTGGGATATTGTAATCTTCGCCAAAAAATCAAAAATGCCGACAATGCCAGATATGCTTCTGTTTTACCGCCACCTGTCGGAAAATAAAGCAAATCAACTAAATCTCTGTCTTCCGAATTTTCATCATCAATAAAAGACGGCAAACATTGCAGAATAAATGCTAATTGAAACGGTCTCCAACTTGGTATTCTATTGGGATTGGGATAATCTGCTGTTTTGTAATCCTGATAATCAAGTTGTGGATTGTCCGTTCTTTCAAATGCTTCAAAACCGTCTTTCTTTTCAGAAAAATGTTTTTCATTTTGAAACATTTGCAGGTAAATTGCAGTATTTGCCAGCTGAAATGCCCGCATTGCATTGTCGTTTTGCGTTAATAACTCAATGCCTTGTTGCATTCGTTTTTGAATAGTTTTGCATTTTTCAATGTTTGTCAGTCCCAATGGTTTATCATTTTCACTTAATGTATTAGCTTTGATTTCTTCTTTTTTTATCCACTCTAAATATGCGGTTGACAACTTTTTGAGACTTGAGGGAATCACATCTTTATTACTGTTAAACTCCGATAATTGTCTTATTTCCAAACTGTTTTTATCGAAATTTTCAATATCAGTACTTTGACTTTTAACATTGAATTGCGGCAAAAAAGTAGAACTTATCCAAGTTGGTTTTTTAGTGTCATCTTCGCAATTTTCCCAAGTACATGCAGTGTTATGCCCAATTCCATACGACAATTTTTCGCGATACAGAAAATCCAACATTCTATCTTCTTCCGATTTATACAGATTACTTTTATAGTCGTTGAAAGGTTTTAAATATGGCGTTTCAACTCTTATTTCAGTTTGAAACAGGCACGCCATATTTAAATTTTCGTTTGCAGTCGAAAATTTAGTGCGTGGGAACAGTAAAGTGTTTTCAATGAAAATCTTAACTACATATTTATTATTTGGGTGGTCATAAAGTTTAATATGTAGCCACAAATTATCTTTGAAAAATGTTTTTTCCTTATCTTCTTTTTTTGTTGTGCCACTCCACCAATTTTCTGAATTTACGCCATCAATATTTGACAATAGAATTCTATAATGTTGATTTTCTGATTGTTTAATATCATTAATGGCGATTGTCGTTTCTATTTGGTTGTCATAACGCTTGTATTTATCTTTGAAAAAAAGTTTCACGAGCGTTTTGTATAATTCACTGTCCCAATTTGTTCCCTTGCCAAGATTGCTCAGATAATTATTGCGAAGTTGCTTTTGCTCTTTTGTGAGTTCTTTTGGTAGTTTAAGCAATTTATTTCCTGCATCATATTCAACAAATTGCTGCAACCCAAATTCTTCAAGCAAACTGTTCCCACTATCAGCATTTATAATATCACCATCGTAAAAAATTGAAATCTCTTTTGTCTTTGCTTTTTTGTAGTTGCCAAATGAGAGTTTAATTCTCAATTCAAGGCAATCTTTTGAAACAGCAAATGAAATGCCGTATTGTGAAGGAAAAAATGTACTTGCCGAATATTGTACCTCCTTATCGTCTTCTTTGGGTTCAGAAAGTTGCTCATTTTCTTGGTTTTCAGAAATAGTATCATTGGGTACTTCTGCGATTCCAGCGGGCATTTCATCGCCGTCATCATCATCTATGAAATCGCCAATAGCAGTTTGTTTCGGATATAAAATGCCTGAAAAATAGCGTAACAACGGTTTTCCTGCAATTATTTCATTCGAAAAAATTACTTTGTCGGAACACTCAAATAAGTCTGTACCGGGACCTATCAGTTCTTTTTGAACTCTTGAAATTATTTTTTCTCTATTGTTCATCTGTTACCTCCTCGATTTTTGTTATCGTTAATAATGGCATATCTGTTTCTATAAATTTTCGTAATGTTTCTTTTGTGAAACTCTTTTTTTGCAGAATTTCGCCAACTGTCCTGTCTTTCAAAAACTGTTGTAATTCCTGTTTAACTCCCCTTCCGAGAGCAATCATTGTGCTGTTATATAGCCTTTTGGATTTTTTTATTTGTTCATATAATAATTCTTTTCCTGCAACATTTAATATTGCTCGCAAGTCAGTATTAAACATTGGAAATTTTCGTTGTCCGCGAAAATAAGCATCTATTGTTGCAGGCAAAACTCTTAATCCATTTTCTTTTATCTTATTGTATAGTTGTTCTCGGTCGACTGTGTGTTGTTCCAAATCTTTCAAGGCATTTTGCCAAACAGTCGCGTGTTCATCAATCTTTCCAAACTTTTCTGGCTCTACTTCGACAGCAATTTGAAAAAGATTTTCCGCCAACTGTTCTTTTGGATAAATGCGAATTTTATTTCCTAATTTCAGTTTGTAAGATTTTATCAAATTTCCTTCGCTGTCAAAAACGGTTTCGTTACTTTCTAATTCTACGACATTATTATTTGATAAAGTAATGCGATAAGTTATTTCTTCTTCCAAATCGTCTAACAAACTGTCGCTTTCATTTTTATACCCCTCGTATGCTGCATTTGAGCGTTGTTCGAGCCGTTCAATAATTTGTTCCAAAGTAGGACTGATTTTTATTTCCTTTTCAACGATTGGTTCGTATTTTATACCACAAATTTTATATCGGTTTTCGCTTGTAAGTTCTGTTTCAAGTTGTTTTGTGTGATTTTGAAGTTGCTTGTAATACAGTTCTTTTTCCTGTTTATATAAAATTAACTGAATATTGTTTGACAGGTTGTAAATAAAGTCAAAATCTTTGCCGCCATTGAAGGAGTAAAAGATTACTGTTTTAGAGTAGATTTCGCCGTTTTTCAATAGTTTTTTAAATTCGACATTAGTAACCACTTTACATTTACTGTTCCATGTTGATTTTAGTAAAACATTATCTTCCCGGTCGGCAACAATTAGCGTATTTTTCGTGATACTGTTAATTATATCTTCAAGTTTTCTATATTTCGGATTATGCTCTTTTAAATACAGTATAAGATTTTTCAATGCTTCTTTTGGGTTGTATTCTGCAAAATCTTCATAACCACCCTCATTCCGCTCCAATTCTTTATTACTTTTCAAACGCATCAGCAAATAATCAAATTGCTCTTTCTGCAAAGCATTTAGGGCTAAACGCAGAAAATAACCGTAACTTTTTAGTTTGATTGGAATTTCGAGCGAAGAAACATATTGTATACACTTCTCAAAATGCAAGATTTGAGTTTCCAACTCATTATCATTAATACAATCAATATCAATACTTCTATTCTGATTCTTTTCTATCAATTCGAATTCTTCCTGTTGCCAACTCCACAAAGTAAGATTATTTAACTGTCTTGCTTCATTTTCGTTTGAAAGCAGAATCAATTTGAAATCATATTTTGACTTGTCTTGTAAGATTTGAGAAATAGAACTTAAATCGGTATTGCAAACAAAGATTGTATCAATTGCGATATTTTTTTTCAATATCTCTTCGTAACATACTTCATACTTAGGTGTTATGTAAGCGATACAATCTTCCAACGCTTCAATAGATTTTCTTATTGTTTGTTCACTTTCTCGTGTGTTTGGCAAATAAATAGAAGGGATACAGTTTTTGTTTTTCAAATTGTTCCATATTGTTTGTCCGGCAATGAGAAGTATTTTTTTTGAAAAATGAGTTGGTAGAAACCCATATCCATTATGTTTTTTGAAATAATCACTGTATTTTGACAATGTCGTATTTCTTGTACTTTTCTGAATTTCAATAAAGTTTCTTTTGAGAGAATCAAATGTGGATGTTATTATCGAATTACTAATATCTTTTTCTTTGGTCAAAATGTATGAATTTCCGTTGATTTCTGTGATTACATAAATATTTTTACCTTTTTCTTTTGTTCTTTTTAATCTATTGCCAATTGAATAATTGGTTATATCAGCGTGTTTTGTGAAAATTTGCTTTGATAAATTTTCGTATAACAGATTGGTTATTTTTTGCAAATCATAGCCTTTTGGAAAATTAAAATAAACATTTCTGCTTCTATAATTATCCAAAATCATAGAAGTAGAAAGATAAACGACCTTATTGCAATCCTGTTGGATTGAATATTTATTTATCAAAGCATTATAATAATTTTCATTAAGTATCATATTCTTTCAGGCAGTTTAGGTGTATTATTTTGATTTGATTTGCTTTGTGTAATGCTATTTTGATGGCTTTGTGCGCAAGTTTTGTTTCTGCGCCAACGGATGCAATATATTTATCTGAAAACCAAAGTATTATAAATTCGATTTCATATATTTGTAAAATTTTGGCAATAGCAATAACCTGCTCGTGTTTTGCATGGCGTTTGCCACGCTCAATTTTACTGAATGGAGGCGCATCAATATCCATTGTTGCAGCCAATTTCCATTGCAGCATCTGTATTTCATCTTTTAATCGTCTAATTTTATCTGCGAATAACATAACAATAACTTCTATAATCATTTACAAATCAATTCGATACTCTGTTTAAAACAATCAAACGTTTGTATCGTTAGAAAAACGCACAAAGTTAGCATAAAATTTCCCTTTACACACAAACGGATAAAAATAATCAGGAGTTGCGAGTCTGGTAGGCTAC
>JAIRKV010000188.1 GCA_031259935.1 Prevotellaceae bacterium
AATCATGTTGAAAATATCATTAAACAGTTGGAATTACCTTACAGAATTATTCGTCTTTGCGGCGGCGATATGAGTTTTGCATCGGCGCTTACTTACGATTTTGAAGTTTACTCGCAGGCTCAAAAGCGCTGGCTTGAGGTGAGTTCGGTATCAAATTTTGAATCATTTCAGGCAAACCGTTTGAAATTACGTTACCGCGATGAAAATAAAAAAACACAAGCTGCTCATACTCTTAACGGCAGCGCACTGGCATTGCCGCGAATTGTTGCCGCATTGCTCGAAAACAATCAAACAGAACACGGAATATTAATTCCCGAACTGCTGCAAAAATATACAGGATTTGAAAGAATTTTTTAAATAAAATAAAAATAATTAATAATAACATTTTAATAAATAAAAAAATGAAAACAATTAAATTTACAATTATTATTATGCTGTGCAGCATAATTATCGGCGCCTGCTCGAAAAAAAGCGCCACGTTTCCTCACCTCGTTGCTGTTCCCGAAAATGCAGCAATTGTACTGTCGCTCAACGCCAAACAAATTGTTGAAAAGGCAGGATTAAACCGGATAGAACAGTACAGGTTTTATTCGTTGATATTGGAAGAGATTGAAAACGAACCGGACAACGAAGCAAAAATTGCAAAAGATTTTTTGAAAGATACCCGTACTTCCGGTCTGAATCTCGATAATATTTTTGCTTATGCATCTAACGGTGATTCGGATTTATGTTTCGGTATCACAATCAAGATAGATAACTTGAAAAAGTTTGAAAATCTTTTGAAAGAAGCCGGATTAACAACCGAAATCGACGACAGACAAATCGATTTTCCCGACGGCGGCAATATACAGTGGAACGACGAAATTGTTGTAATATCAAATAACGCTGTCGAAAACGGTATAGATATATTCAACAAAGATGAATCAAAAAGTATTTTGGCAAAAGAACTGTTCAAAAGCGAATATTCCGACAAAAATGATGCATACATGTATATGGAATATAATTTCATAATCGACCTTTTGAAAAAAATATCGTATTACGGCTATGATACGGATCTGGCAACGCTGTCAAATCTTGAGATGTACAAAGACATGCTGATATCGGCAAGTTTTAATGCGGAAAAAGGCGAATTTGTTGCAAAAGGGAAAATGCTGCCTGCCGAAAAAGTAAACGAAGTATTCGGAAAATTCTATAAAACAGATTTTAATAATGATTTGTACAGTTATTTTCCCGACAAAAGTTTGCTGGCTGTGAAATTTGCGCTAAAACCGCTTGATGCTTACAATTATTACAAAAAAACTCTCGGAATAGGTCAAACGGACGAAACATCGGAAACAACAACCGAAAAAGTTGAAATACTCGACGAATATGGAGACGTAATAGATGAAGAAGATGTTGTTGTTGAAAAATATAGAGGTTATACGCCGAATTACAATCTGATGCTGAAATTACTTGTAGAACAGTATGACGCAAATATAATTTCCGTTCTCGAAAGTTTAACCGGCGATTTTATCGGAAGCCTGTCGGGACTTGATAATCCTGTAAAGCCTGAATTTGCAGTAGCAACAGGTATTGTTGAAGGAAAAGAAAAAACAATAATTGATTTGATTGAAAAATGCGGTTTTGACAAAAATTCGGATGGTTATTATTCGTTCAGCATACAAAACATGAATCTGTATTTTGCCGTAAACAAAAATGCTGCATATCTGACTGCAAGTACTGAATTAATGGCAAAATTTCTTGATAAAGGTTACAGTTCAAACATAACATCTGCAAAAGATGTTGGCAAGGAAATTCAAAATGCCTCAGGTTATTTTTATCTTGACCTTAACATAAACGATTATCCGCCGATGTTGAAAGTTCTTCTGGGAATGACGGCGGAAGGACAGGCGCTTTTGCCTTTGCTTGAAAAATTAAAATCGGTTAATTTAAGTACAACAGATCTGAACAATTGTGAATTAAAATTGAAATTCACGGATAATGATTACGCTTCAAAAATTCTCGTAAAAGGAATAGATGAACTGATATCGAACAATTTGAATTTAAGATAAACCGGAACAAAAAAATGTGAAAACAATAAAATTAAATACGGTAAAACCAAATATATTTTCCGAGTCTGAGGTTTCAGGCTCGGAAATTTGGTATAAAAATATTTGTTTCGAAAAAGGAAACGCTTATTTGATATTTTCAGAATCGGGAAAGGGAAAATCATCATTGTTCGATTTTATTTATTGCCGCCGCAACGACTATTCGGGCGAAATCGTATTTGACGAAAAAAACGTCAGACAGTTTAATGCCGTTCAAAAAAGAGAATTGCGCAGTAAACATATAAGCCTTGTTTTTCAGGGATTTCGTTTGTTTTCGGAACTTACGGCAATTGAAAATGTGGAAATAAAAAATCGTTTGACAAATTATAAAACAAAAAAACAAATTGTTGAAATGTTTGAGAAAATGGACATTTCGGCAAAAATAAATACGCCCTTATCGCTGCTTTCGTTCGGACAAAAACAAAGAGTTGCAATAATTCGCTCGCTCTGTCAGCCTTTCGATTTTCTGCTGCTCGACGAAGCGTTCAGTCATCTCGACGAAACAAATTACTCAATTGCCTGCAGCCTTATTGCCGATGAAGTAAAAAATCAAAATGCGGCATTAATGGTTGCATCGCTCGGCGAACCTTATAAATTCAAATATAATTATAAAATATTGCTATGATGTTGATGTGGAAATTATTAAAGAAAAATTTGAGCCTTCCTCAACTTGCAGGTTATGTTTTTGCAGGTTTTGCAGGACTTTCGATAATTTTGTTCGGCATTCAGTTTTATGCCGACACCAAGCCGCTTTACAGTTCGAACGACAGTTTTCTGAATCCCGACTTTTTAGTGATAAACAAAAAAGTTTCGACATTGTCCACGCTTTCATTATCTCCGACCACATTCAGCGAAAAAGAGATCGCCGACATACGGAAGCAGGATTTTGTTAAAAAAACAGGATTTTTTACATCAAGCAAATTCGGTATCCGCGCATCTGTTTCATCTTCAACTTTCGGACGATTTTACACGGAAATGTTTTTTGAATCTGTTCCCGATGATTTTATTGATGTGCAAAGCGAAGACTGGACTTGGAGCAGCGAACAGAATTTTATTCCGATAATCATACCGCGAACTTATCTTACGCTTTACAATTTTGGATTTGCTCACTCGCAGGGCTTACCGCAAATTTCGGAAAATCTTATAGAAAAAATAAAATTGACCGTAACAGTTTACGGAAACGGCAAAACCAAAAATTTTGATGCTCATATCGCAGGTTTTTCCGATAAACTGAATACAATGCTGGCGCCCGAATCATTTTTGAAATGGGCAAATGCGGAATTTGGAAACGAAGCCACATCACAGCCATCGCGTATTCTTGTTGAAACATACAATCCTGGCGATCCGCTGATTGCAAAATATTTCGGTGAAAAAAATTATGAAATAGCCGATTACAGAGGAAATACGGGCAAAGCCGCATATTTCATGCGTTTGGTAATTATTACGGTTTTGACAATCGGATTAATTATTACGCTTTTGGCAATATCGCTAATGCTGTTGAGCATAAGTTTACTGATTTACAAAAACAAAGAAAAAATAGAAAATCTGATTTTGCTCGGATATTCGCGTTCCGTTATTGCAAAACCCTATCAAATATTAAGCCTGTCGCTTAGCGTATTCATATTTTTATTGGCATTTGCCGTTGTTTTGATTTTTAGAAATTTGTATATACAAAAAATTTCTGTTCTGTTCGACAATGCAAAAATTGATTCAAACATAATATTTACCTTTGCAGCAGGTTTTATAATTCTTTTCATAATATGCCTGATAAATGTATTGTGGATACGCAAAAAGGTAAACGAAACGGCAAAATAAATCTGTGAGTTTATACAAAAAAATTAAAACGGATAATTTATTGCGAAGTGCAGCGAATTGTTATTGCCGCTCAGCCAGTCTTTTACCTTAACAAATCGGTGGTCGGGCAATGCCGGATCGTGGATTCTGAAACCCCAGTCGATTCTTATGGTAAATATATTGTTGATATTGAATCGCGCGCCTATTCCCGTATTTGTAGCGATTGTTTTGAAAAACGTATCAAATTCGAATCTTGCTCTTTCGCGGCTGTCATCCCTGTTAAGAGTCCAGATATTTCCCGCATCAAAAAATACTGCGCCTTCGAGAATCCAAAACACTTTAAATCGTAATTCCGCATTAAATTCCAGTCTGAAATCGGCAACTTGATTGGGAATCAAAAATACTGTATCGTGCGGTGCAGAGCCGGGTCCGATGCTGCGTACCTGCCAGCCGCGCATACTGTTTGCTCCGCCTGCATAAAACATTTTTTCAAACGGCAAGGAAATTGAATTGCCATAAGCCTGACCGATGCCGGCAAAAAGACGATAAACGAATTTATTGTTTTTATCTATAATTCTGTTTTGCGTGAATGTGAAATCTATTCGCGCATATTGTGAATAACGCGTATCAAAAATCAATCGTTTCTTTTCGCTGTCTTTTTGAAATAACGGATTGAACAGCGACATTAAATTTCCTGCAAGATCAAAATTTACACGAAAATAATGTGTAATCCTTGCATAAGTTTCAAACTGATTTGTATGTGTGAAACTGTAACTGAGTCCAAGCGAAAAATAGTTTTCGTACAAACTTCTGACATATGGATCTTTCCTTATCTGGTTATAAAAATCCTGATTTATGTCTTTCAGCATCACGGCTTTTAATTCTATCGGATTGAGCGTAAACCGTGCATAATCGGATGAATTCCATTCGTATCCGAACGAAAGTCCGGCAATAGTTCGAGTATAGATATTTCGCTGTTGATGCAAATAATTTGCTGAAAATTTTGTTTGCGGAAGATTTTTTTTAAAATATTTAATCTGAAAAGGCATAAGAAATTTAGGAACATAAAGAGCAGTATTTACGCCAAATTCGATTGATTTTTTGTATCCCGGTTTGTTGCCTATTCTGAACTGATACATTCCCGACAGATTCAGTTCAAATCGTTCTGCGCCTTTAAGAAAATTACGGTGAACGTAACCTAATGTCGGCGATATTCCCCAAAGTTCGGACGAGTTGGTAGATACTTCCAGTCCCAGATCATAACCCTGAATCGTAAGCGGCGACAGATAAATGAAACAATTTAAATATGAAAATTCGTCATCTGATTTTGTGTCTTTTATTTCTTCAAATTCTATTCGCTGAGTTCTGAATAAATTAAGATTCGCAAAATTGTTGTATGTCTGATTTACATTCTGTTCATTATAAATATCATTTTCCAGGATCAGATTTACTCTTTTAAATAAATTTTCATTCATGGTTTGCGAATTACGGTAAATAATATTCATTCCGTCGGATTTTATGGTATCTAATCCTTGCGTAAATCTTGGTTCTCTGGAGATTCTGCCTGCATCGGCGCGCGTAAAAATATAAACATTCCTGATTTTATATTTTATGTGATTATGATAAATTCGCTGCCCAAGACTGTCTGTTTTCAAGGGATTTTCGATTGTCAATTTAAGTTTTACATTGTTTTTTCCTGCCGAACTGTCGGCTTTGAACGAAATATATGTTTTGTTGAAATAAAAATATCCGTTGTTGCGCAGATTTGATGTAATTCTTTCGCGCTCGGCTTCCATATTTTCATAAGACAAAACCGTTCCGCGTCTTATTTTTGTGGATATGCTGTCGGCAAAAACAAATTCCTGCACATTTGTGTCGGCAATTTCATAAATCATATTGCCTGTAACAAACGGCTCATCTGTTTTAATTCTGTAAATAACTGTTGCCCTGTTTTTTCTGTAAATTATCGTATCGCTGATATTGTTTGAATAATATCCGAGTTCGTTCATGCAGATTTTAATATTTGACTTCGATTTTTCGACCAGCGCAGTATCAAGAATAACAAATTCCTTTTTCTTGAAAATTGAAGATTTTGCAGGATGATGTTTAATATACAGTTCTATATCCGATTTGTTGATTTTTTTTGTATTTATTTCTATTTTATTTTTTACAAGCCTGTATTTTCCCGCTTCAAGATGTTTTGTTGCCGAGCATGAAATAAAAAACATGACGCAGACAATAAAAACTGCTATTGTCGAAAATTGATTTATATGTTTGTACGTTTGCATTAAGTTTTACCTGATTCGGTTATATGCCCTTATTTTCATTTCATCTTTGATTATAAACCGAATTGCAAGTATCGTCAGTATCAACGAAATTGCAGGCGAAATGTCGCTTGCCGTATAATTTATCGTAACGTTTTCTTCTGTTATCTGCATTAATGTATAAACAACGGCTATTTGTAAAGTCAGCAAAAACAGCGAATTTATAATCGAAAATCTTATTTGCAGTCTGCGTTTTTTAAATAAAAAGATTGTAAATAATGGGATTAAAGCCGTAAGACCTGTTAATATTGCCCATTGCCAGTTTTGCGACATACTGACGGCTTTTTCGTTTATTCCGTCAACTGCGTATGCCTGATTTGAAAACAGCATTACCGTTTGCAATATTGCAACAGCCAAAAGATAAATTGTTTGCATTCGTTGTATCATATAATTAAATTGTTAAATGTATTACAAAACATTGAAATCATTTGTGCAAATATATAATATTATCTTTGATTATGATATGAAATAAACAAAATTTAAATCTATTTAGTTATTCCTTAAAAAGTAAAATTTTCAGATAAATGATTTGACAGTCATGCATTTTATATGGTGTTTCAGACCCGATGGATTTTGGAAAATTTCAGTTTTAAGAAAGATGCCTGTCCCGCCGGAAATAGAATATAGGTAGAAAAAAGTACGTTAACCTGCATGTCGCGCGAGTTTTTGAAGCATGGTCGACACATTTAAAATTATCAAACTCGACAGTTATTAACAATTTGGCTGTTTATAACGGTTTGGTTTTTAATACATTATAATGAAAATGGATTTGTATGCCCGATATGGTTTTCCGCGAAGACAGTCAGCACAAAAGTGTCAGTCATGTCGTTAAAAATTTTACTGCAGTCAAGAAAATCAGACTTAACTCGCTTAACTTGCACGCTGAACACAGCATGAGCAAGAATTTTCCTGTCAAACTGTGCGAAATTTAAATGCTTTGATACTGAAATTATCACACATTGAACGATGTTTTTAAAAAATTTGAATAACAGATATTGCAAAATATTTTTCATTATAACCATTTTATTTCAATTCTTATAATTACCTTTGCACAATAAACATAATTAATAAAATTATAAAAAATACGATATGAAATTAAAATTATTTTCCATGGCAATTATTGTTGCGGTTTTTTGTGCATGCAACAGCGGTAAAAAAACCGAACAGCAAAATCAGCAGACAGAAACAAAAATTATTAACGAAGAAGTACAATCCGCAAATGAAAATACGGAAGATACTGTTCAAAAAGAAACACAGACAATGACAGCAAAAACAACAAAAGAAGAATCCCCAAAAGCAGAAAAACCAACAGCATCCGACGAACCTGTTTTTGACATTGTAACGTCGCTGGGAACAGTTCGCATTAAACTTTACAAGGAAACGCCCAAACACCGTGATAATTTCATAAAACTTGCCGCATCAGGATATTACGATGGAACGCTTTTTCATCGCGTTATAAAAAATTTTATGATTCAAGCAGGCGATCCCGATTCAAAAAATGCACAACCGGGAGCGCGTTTAGGCATAGGAGGACCTGATTATAAAATTGATGCGGAAATTCTTCCTCAATTTAAACACAAAAAAGGCGCAGTGGCGGCGGCTCGTCAAGGCGATCAGATTAATCCCGAAAAAAAATCATCAGGATCGCAATTTTACATTGTTCAAAATCAAAACGGAACGCCACATTTGGATGGAGCATATACGGTTTTCGGCGAAACCATAAGCGGGCTTGATGTTGTTGATAAAATTGCAACCGTACAGACAGGACAGGGCGACAGACCTGTTGTAGATATTAAAATTGAAAAAATTGTTCGCATAGAATAAATTTTGTAAACATGAAAAATAAAGTAAAAGAACTGCTTGAACAGGTTGAAAAATTTACTTTTGAAAAGTTTGAGCATGTTGAAGAATTTCGTATAAAAATGCTTGGCAAAAAAGGCGAAATAACTCAACTTTTTGAGCATTTCAAAACATTTACATCCGAGCAAAAACGCGAGTTGGGAAAAGATTTGAACGAACTTAAAACAAAAACGCTTGAAAAAATAAATTATTTTAAGGAATTAATTGAACAGTCGCAAGAAAACACTGCCACTGCTTTTGACATGACAATGCCGGCAAATAATGAACCTGTCGGTTCGAGGCATCCGATATCGATTATGAAAAATAAAATAATTGAGATTTTCAAACGACTTGGATATTCTGTTGCCGAAGGTCCCGAAGTAGAAGACGACTGGCACGTTTTCAGCGCATTGAATTTTCCGCCCGAACATCCCGCACGCGATATGCAGGATACGTTTTTTATTGAAAAAAATCCCGACATACTGCTGCGTACACATACAAGTTCGATGCAAGTAAGGGCAATGGAAAAAAACAAACCGCCGATTCGCATAATTTGTCCGGGACGCGTTTTTCGCAACGAAGCAATTTCGGCGCGCGCTCATTGTATTTTTCATCAAATAGAAGGTCTTTACATAGACGAAAACGTATCATTTGCCGACCTTAAACAAACATTACTGTATTTTGCGCAGGAAATGTTCGGAAAAGACACGCAGATACGGCTTCGCCCTTCATATTTTCCATTTACCGAACCATCTGCCGAAATGGATGTTTCGTGTAAAATTTGCGGCGGCAAAGGTTGTAATATCTGCAAAGGTACGGGCTGGCTTGAGATAATGGGTTGCGGCATGGTCGATCCAAATGTTCTCGAAAGTTGCAAAATTGATTCCGAAAAATACACAGGTTTTGCATTTGGAATGGGAGTTGAACGCATGGCAATGCTTAAATGGCAAATACGCGATTTGCGTCTTTATTTTGAAAATGATATACGATTTTTGCAGCAATTCAACTCTGTAATCTGATTTACATTCAAATACAATATAAATGACAGATTTGCGCTAAAACAATGAACACATCAATATTTGCGACTCTGCAATTTTTTATGTCTGATTACAAATCTCTTTTTTTGAGCAAACGATAAGATAAGACTGTGAAAAGTACAATATAAACAATTGCTGCAATGCAGTATTGATATTGAAAATCACTTAATGAAAAAATGGATCCTCCTGTCATAAAATTCTGTATTTTTATACCCGGCACAGGTAATAAGTGTGCAAGTGCATTTCCCGGCAATAAATTTGATATGTAAAATGTTGAATTCGAGCCGATTTTTTCTATTCCTAAAATAATTGTTTCGACAAATCTCCACAGGATTACAACTATAAAAGCAAATCCCGATCTGCGTATCCAAAATGCAAGTAATGTGCAAAATAAAAAGAACACGCTTATTTTCAGGAAATATCCCAATATAAATTCGGCGCCATGAAAAATTGAAACGGGATTTTGCGTATAAGCCAAACCCAGTAGCAGACAGGCAAAGAACACAATCACAGTTGATAAAACGGCAAAAATCAAACTTACAGATAATTTGGAAAGTAAAAATTCTTTTTTAGTCAAACCATCAATAAGATTTTGTTTTATTGTGCGATATGAGTATTCGTTTGTGATATTTGTAATTATAATTACACCCAGAAATATTGAACCGAAATCGGCGAAATAGGTTATGTTTTGCCAGACGTACGGAAAAATATATGCTCCGAGTTGCGCCAAATCGAAAGACATATTGTCAACCGATGGTTTTATGACTGTTACCAAATATCCCATTGAGGCAAGCAAAGCGAAATATATGATAATAAATATGCGAGCCGTTTTGTAATTATATATTTTATTCCATTCTATTTTGAGCAGTCGTAACATCTGTTTCATTTTTTATAAGATTGAGAAATTGTTGTTCCAGATTATTTTTGCGTTTAACCAAATGATTTAAATAAATTCCATGATTTACAAGCATTCTGTTTAATTCTTCGGCATCCAGATCAGTTTTTAATGTTGCCGAAACGATATTTTGCGTGCGCACAATTTTTTCAAAGTAAGGCATCTTTTCGAGAATAGTAACAAGTTCGTCGATATTTGCTGCTGCGAGTTCAAAATATCCGAGTTCGTGCGACATGTTTTCAACCGTTCCGCAATAAATACTTTTACCTTTGTTAAGCACAACTACATGCGAACATACTTTTTCAACTTCATCAAGCAAATGGCTTGCAAGTATAATGGTAGTTCCCATGTTTGCAATCTGTTTTATTATTTCGCGGATTTTTATAATTCCCTGCGGGTCGAGACCGTTTGTCGGTTCGTCAAGAATCAGCACTTCGGGATTGTTGAGAAGTGCGGCGGCTATTGCCAAACGCTGTTTCATTCCCAACGAAAAGGCATAAAATCTGTCGTTTTTTCGATGCAGCAAATCAACGAGTTTCAATTTTTCATCGATTTGCGAATACGGAACCTGCTTGATGCTTGCAACTATCTGCAAATTTTTTGCAGCCGACAAATACGGATAAAAATTCGGACGTTCTATTATTGCGCCTATTCTTTTCAGAGAATCCGAACTGTGTGTTTTACCAAACCAGCGCCACGAACCTTTTGAAGGATTTACAACATTCAGTATCATTCCGAGCGTTGTGGTTTTGCCGCTGCCGTTTGGTCCGAGAAGTCCGTAAACGTTTCCTTTTTCAACCGAAAAACTGATTTCGTCAACCGCAACCAGCGAGCCGAAATGCTTGCTTAATTTGTCTATTTCGAGGACAGTGTTCATTTATTTATTCATTTTTGCAAAATTACTGTTTTTCGGCAAAATTCCGGATAAAAATCTCATATTTAACTTAAAATAAAATGATGAATGGTTTTTTTACCGTCGCAAATTACCGAACTTAAAGTATAAGTTTATAATTAATTTAATTATTAATAATTAAATTTTATATTTTTATTGATAATTTGGATTGATGTTTTTCCTGTTTATTGACTCAAAATTAAATTTTATAAGACGTTTAAAACTTTATAATATTTTTTAACTTTTATTGTAAATGTCATTATAACTTATTCAAAACTTAATGATTATAGTCATTAAAATGCATTTTTTTATCAAAATAAATACAAATATTTAAATTATACTTGTTTGATATTTTTATTTTTTCTAAATTTGTAAACCATTAGTTAAAATAAAAAGATATGATATTAGAATTACCTATACTAAGATTTGGAAAAAATGCTCTTGAACCCTACATAAGCGCACAAACAATAGAATTTCATTATGATAAACTGTTTCGCTATTATATAAATAATGTAAATATATTACTTGACGAATTTCAACTTGTCAGGTTCGGACTGCGAACTATAATAAAAAAATATGCCAAACAGGGAGGAATTTTATTTTACAATGTAGCGCAGGTATGGAATCACACATTTTATTTTGAGCAATTATCTCCAACGCCCAAAACAATGCCTGAAGGCAATTTACTGCTGGCAATAAACAAATCATTTGATTCGGTTGCAGAATTTAAACACAAATTCGATAAAGCCGTAATTTCGTTTTGGGGTTCGGGAAATGTGTGGCTGTCGCAGAAAGACGATGGAACATTGTTAATTACGCAAGAACTCAATGAAGGGAATCCTCTTACAAAAGATTATAAACCTTTGCTGATATGCGATGTATGGGAACATGCATATTATTTGGATTATCCATGTCGCAAAACAGATTATATTTATAATTTTTGGAATATTCTCGACTGGGATATAATTGAAAAACGGTTTGATGATTAAAAATTTATTCATTCAGGCTGTTTAATTACAAATATGAAGTTTTCGTCTGATTTGCTGTGGTTTATGCAATATAAATCGCTGTTGCCGACAGCAAGTTTGGATTAACGGAATCGGTTTAATTTTATTCTGCAATATTCTTTGTGAATTTTGCAGAATAAAAACTTTTGTGTAAGTTCGCAAAAAAAATAAAGTAAAATGAAACTGATTTCATATAATTTGAACGGTATTCGTTCGGCGCTCGGAAAAGATTTGACGGGTTGGCTCAAATGCGAAAATCCGGATATTTTCTGTATTCAGGAAACAAAAGCGCAACCCGACCAGACAAATTCGCAACTGTTCGAGCAATTGGGATACAAATGTTATTGGCATTCGGCTGTAAGGCGCGGATACAGCGGAACGGGAATTGTCAGCAAAATTGATTTCGACAAGGTTGATTTTGGTATTGGAATTGAAAAATTTGATATCGAAGGGCGATTGATTCGCGCCGACTTTGGCGATAATACGCTTATATGTTCTTATTTTCCATCGGGAACGATGGGCGATGTTCGTCAAGAATTTAAAATGGATTATCTGTATGCTTTCACCAAGTATATAAAAAATCTGAAAAAAGAACGTCAAAATTTGATAATAACAGGCGATTTCAACATTTGTCATAAATCAGTCGATATAAATAATCCCGAAAAACATGTAAACGTATCAGGATTTTTACCCGAAGAACGACAGTGGTTCGACGAATTTATCGAACTTGGTTTTGTCGATACTTTTCGCGAATTTTGCAAAGACGGCGAGCGTTACAGCTGGTGGAGTTACCGTTCGGGAGCGCGTCCGCGAAATTTAGGCTGGCGTATTGATTATTTTCTGGTTTCGGAAAGTTTGAAAAACCATCTTGTTGATGCAGATATTCTTGATACTGTGGTTCATTCGGATCACTGTCCCGTAAAACTGATAATGTAATGTGCAAATATCGAAATGCATCAATTCTGCTGCAATCTTAATGAGTCGCTCCTTAAAAACTGTTTAAATTACATGTTAATTGTACATTAGAAGTAAAAAACGATGAATAGAATTGCAGGTTTTTGCGTCAATACTGATAAAAACTCTGCAAAAAAAACAGCG
>JAIRKV010000212.1 GCA_031259935.1 Prevotellaceae bacterium
AAAATATGGGCGCAGCTTACAAAAGAAGCGGCAGGCGAAAACGCTTCCAAAAAAGATGAAATAGCAGTAGTGCTTGACGGTTATGTTTATTCATATCCGACAGTAAATGGCGAAATAACCGGTGGAAATTCACAAATACAAGGACGGTTCAGCACTCAGGAAGCCGACGACCTTGTAAACGTTTTAAGTTCGGGAAAAATGCCCGCTCCTGCGCGCATAGTTCAGGAAGCAGTTGTAGGACCAACATTAGGCAAAGAATCAATCAGCGCTGGAATGTTCTCGTTTTTGCTGGCGTTTCTGGTAATTCTTATTTATATTTGGCTGTTTTACAACATGGCAGGTTTGGCGGCAAACGTAGCCTTAATAACCAACGTATTCCTTATTTTCGGAGTGCTGGCATCATTCGGCGCCGTACTCACAATGCCCGGCATTGCAGGTATTGTGCTTACGCTTGGTATGGCTGTGGATGCAAATATTATTATTTACGAACGCATAAAAGAAGAACATGCGTCAGGAAAAGCACTGCGTCTGGCAATTGCCGACGGATACAAAAACGCATATTCGGCAATTATCGATGGACAGCTTACAACGCTTATAACAGGCATAGTACTGCTGTCGTACGGAACCGGACCTGTGAAAGGCTTTGCAACAACACTTATAATCGGTATTATAACATCGCTGTTTACATCAATATTCATTTCACGCCTGATTTTTGAATGGTTTTTAAATCGCAATAAAAATATAAAATTCGGATTCTCGTGGTCGCTGCACTTTTTGAAAAACACTAAAATCAAATTTATAGACGTTCGCAGAAAAGTATTTACCCTTGTTGCTGTCATACTGGTTGCAGGATCATCCATAATGTTGATAAAAGGAGAATTCGGACTGTTCAAAAACAAAACAACAGTTTATCTTGACTGGGCAAAAGTATTCAGTTTGGGAGTTGATTTTACCGGAGGACGAACCTATGTCGTCAGATTCGACAAAAACATTACATCAAACGAAGTTCGCGAAGCGCTGCTGGCTGAAATGGGAGAAGCATCCGAAGTAAAACAGTATGGCA
Organism: Prevotellaceae bacterium; assembly: GCA_031259935.1. Taxonomy (GTDB): domain Bacteria; phylum Bacteroidota; class Bacteroidia; order Bacteroidales; family UBA932; genus JAIRKV01. Next base: position 1,064 of record JAIRKV010000212.1, read on the forward strand.
ATTCAGACCAAATGAAAATCACAACAAAATACGCATACAAAAATCAGTCGGATACTGTGGATGACCAAGTTGAAAGCAAATTGCATAATGCCTTAAAAGGACTGTTTGTAAACAGCGAAATAACTTTGGAAGAGTTTGTATCAACACAAACCAATCCTTTTGGGATTATAAGTTCCGAAAAAGTAGGACCGACAATAGCAAGCGATATTACGCGCGACGCTATTTGGGCGGTTATTATTTCTCTGTTCCTTATATTTGCCTACATTGCTATTCGCTTTTCACAGTGGCAATGGGGAGTTGGCGGAGTTATAGCATTAACCGCAAATACATGGTTCATTCTGTCGCTGTTCTCATTCGGAGCAGGAATTTTCCCGTGGGGTATGGAAATCGACCAGACATTTATCGCCGCCATGCTCACAATAATCGGCTACTCAATAAACGATACGGTGATTATTTTTGACCGAATCAGAGAATATCGCCGACTTTATCCGAAACACAGTTTGAAAGACAATATCAACGATGCAATAAATGCAACTCTTGTCAGAACGCTGAACACATCAGCAACTACAATATTTGTACTTCTGGTAATATTCTTCTTCGGCGGCGATGTTATTCGCGGATTTGCATTTGCCATGACGGTCGGTATCATGTTTGGTACGTTCTCGTCGATATTTATTGCAACGCCCGTTGCCTACGAATTGATACAGTACAGACAAAAAGCAAAAACAAAAGTCGTGAAACCCGAATTGTTGAAACGATGATGTTTTAATTGGAAATATTTAGGTAGGAGAACTGTCGGAAAACGGCAGTTCTTTTTTTATTTGTACGCTTCTTAAAAACTATTTAAATTACATGTTAATTGTACATTAGAAGTAAAAAACGATGAATAGAATTGCAGGTTTTTGGTGTCAATACTGATAAAAACTCTGTAAAATAAGCAGCGCTTTTTTGTTGTTTCTTGTTTGTAAATCGAACAGATTTTGACATTCTGTCCCGTAGGGACAAAATATCGGTAAAAACGACATATCTTTATGCATCACGTGCGGATTGCCGCAGATGACTTGAAAAACCGCCGCTGCTCCGCACGTAGCCTTCGGTTGCGGTGAAATTTCTACCAACATTCTATCCCTGCGGGATATTTTTTGTTCGTCATTGCGAGGAGCGCAGCGACGAAACCCAAAGGGTTCGGCGTAGCCAACCAATCCAGAATTGTATCCTGTGTTTTTTCTGGATTGCTTCGCTTCGCTCGCAATGACGTGCTTATTTTTTTGTTTTGCATCCATATTGTTCTTTAAATCTTTAAATAATTTAAATTTTTAAATGTCATTTTTCAAGAAGCAACTGTTTATTTTTTAACAATAAAAACTCTGCGTAAATATTCGAGTTTCGTATTACGCAGAGTAAAAGTCGTTTTTTGTTACCGCTACAAACGGTTTTCTAATAAAATCCTGTATTTAATAAGCGATTAAAGTGGATATTCGTCGAATGCATAAAGTATTGTAGAAAGATATCTTTCGCCTGTATCGGGTAATATTACGACTATATTTTTACCTTTATTTTCGGGCAATAAAGCAAG
>JAIRKV010000190.1 GCA_031259935.1 Prevotellaceae bacterium
TTCTCTTTCCTGAATTTCGAGCAGATATTTTTTACCGTTGCGGATTATATTTCTAAGTTCGTCGAGTTCGGCGTTTACGCCATCGGCAATCACTCCGCCTTTTGCCGTCTGATTTGGAGCATCGGGACGTATCTGTTCTTTTATTTTTATTCTTATGCTGTCGCAAACATTGAGTTGTTCGCCTGTTTTAACGATATTCGGCTCGCCTGTACTTTTACATAAATCTTTTATGGGTTTTATTGCAGACAGGGCGGTTGCAAGTTGAAGGGCTTCGCGCGGAACGATTTTTCCTGCCGCCGCTCGCGATATTATTCGTTCGATATCGCCTATTTCATATATTTTTTCTATGATTTTTTCGCAAATATCGCTGTTTTTCAAAAAATATTCTACGGCATTAAGGCGCGAATTTATTCGGCGAATGTCTTTTAACGGCAACGAAATCCAGCGGCGTAAAAGTCGTGCGCCCATTGGCGAAATGGTTTTGTCGATAACATCTACAAGCGTTTTTGCGTTTTCGTTGAACGAGTGGAAAAGTTCGAGATTTCGGATGCTGAAACGGTCGAGCCAAACGTAATCGTCGCCGTCAATACGCGAAATGGACGAAATATGTTTAAGTTTTTCATGCTGCGTTATGTCTAAATAAAACAGTGTTGCGCCGGCAGCGACAATTCCCGCCGAAATGCTTTCGACGCCAAAACCTTTTAGCGTATTTGTTTTTAACTGTTGCAGCAGTTTGTTTTGTGCGGCATCTTCAACAAAAGCCCATTCGTCCATTTTGTAGATATAATGCTTGTCGCCGAAATAATTTATAAAATGAGTTTCATAGCCTTTTTGGAAAATAACTTCTTTCGGCGAAAAATTTGTAATCAGTTTATCCGCATATTCCGGCGAGCCTTCCGAAACAAAAAATTCGCCTGTCGAAACGTCTAAAAATGCAATGCCGATAAGTTTTTTATTAAAATGAACACAAGCCAGAAAGTTATTTTCGCGATTTTCGAGAACATTTTCCGAAAAAGTAATTCCGGGCGTAACAACTTCGGTAATGCCGCGTTTTACTATTTTTTTGGTTTTTTTAGGATCTTCCAGCTGGTCGCATATTGCAACGCGCTGTCCGGCGCGAACAAGTTTTGGAAGATACGTATTTATGGCATGATGAGGAAATCCGGCAAGTTCAACATGCTGCGCCGAGCCGTTGGCGCGCCGCGTAAGCGTAATGCCGAGAATTTCGCTTGCTTTTATGGCATCCTCGCCGAACGTTTCATAAAAATCGCCAACGCGAAACAGCATTACGGCATCGGGATGCTTTGCCTTCATTGCAAAATACTGTTTCATCAGCGGCGTTTCCACTATGTTTGTGTTCTGTATCAAATCTTATTGAATTTTATTTATAATCACAACAAAATTAGTATTTTTTTTCAAAAACGAATTATGCCTGCATAATTATAAATTAAAAAAATCACAAAAAACAATCATTGCCGTCGAAGCAATATTGCTGTAAAACAGGAATCTGACAATAAAACAAACAGGCATTTTGCGAAAAGCATTAAATAATTTTTTTGTATCTGTAAAATATTTTGAGTTGTCGTTTGTCAGCATAAACAGAAACAGAAAATAAAAATCATGTGTAATAAAGAAAAAATCGGTTTTTGGAAAAAATGGCGACAATTGCGGCAATCGCGCGAGATAATATATGTTGTGTCGCAAGAATGTGTCGGATGCAGGCGTTGCGCTAAAATATGCCGGCATCGCGTATTAAGCATGATAGCCGTTGAAAACAAAACGTATGCTGCGGCTTGTCGTCAGGAGCGCTGTTCCAAATGCTGCAAATGCATTGCCGTTTGTCCCGAAAAAGCAATCAGGTTGGTCAAAGTGATTGATAATAAGTAGTTGTTCGCTGCAATTTGAGTTATTCTTTTAAAAAGAAAAGGCTCAAAAACTTAACGCTTCCGAGCCCTAATGAGATTTAGTGACTGCAAAGATAATTATTATTTTTTGTTTTTCAAAATGTTTTTTGAAAAATTTTCAAAAATTTTTTTACAAAAAAATGCATCTGCCATAAAATCTTTTAATTAGGCGCTCCTTACGAATAAAAAAACAGAACGCCTTAATCAACAAACCTGCACGTCATTGCGAGGAGCATTTAATAATTTAAAGATTTAAACGTTTAAAAATTTAAAGAACAATATGGAGGTAAAACAGAAAGCAAACCATCATTGCGAGGAGCACAGCGACGAAGCAATGACGAACAAAATTTTCATTTATAAATATTTCCATTAAAATGATTGCAATGCTTTTAAGGAGCGACGAAATATTATTTTTTATTTTATCCGCGCGGATATTATCCGTATTTTTACGCTGACGGCAAGGCGGATTCATCGAAAATTTATAATACAATGCTTGCCGCAACAATAATTTATATTATCTTTGTACGCCTTTTTACTTTTAAGTTATATAAAATGTTGGAATTGACTGTGTGCTGCTTATTAGTAAAAAGGTTTTTTATTGAGTTTGCCAATCCCGATATTTTATTTAACGGAAGTGCTACGGCGCTGCGTAACAAAGCATTTGCAACTGCCGCTATGTTGAAATCTTTGTAAAGATTGA
>JAIRKV010000064.1 GCA_031259935.1 Prevotellaceae bacterium
ATGATACACTGGTATTTGTTAATTTGCAATCCGTTGGTTGTAGATGCTATAAGCGGATTTGGAGATGTTCCCAGCGCCATTATTACAACATCTGTTTCGATATTAAATTCCGAATTTAGAATGACAACAGGACTGCGCCGTCCGGATGAATCAGGTTCGCCCAGTTCGCAACGCACACAGCGAATTGCTTTAACCCAGCCTTTTTCATCTCCGAGTATTTCTACGGGATTTGTAAGCATATTAAAATTTATTCCTTCTTCTTTTGCATGAATAACTTCTTCGCGCCGCGCCGGCAATTCTGTTTCGGTACGGCGATACGCAACCGTAACTTCTGAACCTAATCGCAAGGCTGTTCGCGCTGCATCCATTGCAACATTTCCGCCGCCGACTACAACCGCTTTTCTTCCTGCATAAACAGGCGTATCGTAATTTTTGTCAAATGCTTTCATGAGATTTGCACGGGTTAAAAATTCGTTTGCCGACATTACTCCATTTAAATTTTCACCCTGTATGTTCATAAATTTGGGCAATCCTGCTCCCGTGCCTATAAAAACAGCATCGAATTTTTCTTCATCAAGCAACTGATCTATAGTAAGCGTGCGACCGATTATTACATTTGTTTCTATTTGTACTCCTATTTTTTTGAGATTCTCTATTTCGTGAGCGACAACTGTTTTTTTAGGCAAACGAAATTCGGGAATTCCATAAGCCAACACTCCGCCCGTTTCGTGTAATGCTTCAAAAATGGTAACGCCATAGCCGATTTTGGCAAGATCGTAAGCGCAGGTTAATCCTGCCGGACCGCTGCCTATAACTGCTATTTGTTTTCCGTTACTTTGCGCTTTTTCGAGAAAACTCAAATTGTTTTCTCGAGACCAGTCGGCAATAAAGCGTTCAAGTTTCCCGATTGCAACAGGTTCGTTTTTTATGCCTAAAATACATGAACCTTCGCATTGAGTTTCTTGAGGACATACGCGTCCGCATACAGCAGGAAGACTGCTGTACCGTGCTACAATTTCGGCAGACTGTGCAAAATTGTTTTTTGCAATCTGATAAATAAATCCGGGAATATCAATATTTACCGGGCAATCGTTTACGCAACGGGGATTTTTGCAATTTAAACATCGCGATGCTTCAAGTATTGCTTCGTCGGCAGAATAGCCGTAACATACTTCGTCAAAATTTGTTATACGCATTTTTGCATCTTGTTCGCGAGCATGAATGCGAGGAATTTTATTTGCCATATTAGTGATTAATATTTTAGATTTTAATTAAAACATTTGCAATTTGCCTGCTGTTCCTGATTTTTATACATTGTCTGACGGCGTAATGCTTCGTCAAAATCAACAAGATGTCCATCAAATTCGGGTCCATCAACGCAAGTAAATTTTGTTTTACCGCCTATATTTACTCGACATGCGCCGCACATTCCCGTGCCATCAACCATAATAGAATTGAGGCTTACTGTAGTTTTTATACTGTATTTTTTTGTGGCAAGCGCAACAAATTTCATCATTATCATAGGTCCGATAGCAATAATCTCATCATATTTTTTCTTTTGGTTGATAATTAAATCTTCCAGCATGTCGGTAACCAAACCTTTGAATCCATAACTACCATCGTCGGTTGTTGCAAATACATTTTCGGCAAAAAATTTCATTTCATTTTCAAAAATCATCATACTTTTGGTTTTTGCTCCTATTATTACATCTGGTTTTACTTTATGCATACTTAACCATTTAACTTGCGGATATACAGGCGCACTGCCTAATCCGCCTGCTATAAATAAGATTTTTTTTGAGTTTAACTGTTCATCCGAATATTTTATAAATTCAGATGGATTCCCAAGAGGACCAGTAATATCGCTAATATATTCACCCTGATTTTTTTCGCAAATTTTTTTGCTTGATGCACCCAACACCTGTACAACAAGAGTTACCGTACCTTTGTCTTTATCAAAATCGCAAATAGTAAGCGGAATTCGTTCGCCCTGCTCGTGTGTGCGTACAATGACAAACTGACCGGGAAGCGCCGATTTTGCTATATATGGAGCAATAACATCCATGCAAAATATATTTTCCGCAATGTTTTTTTTTGTTTCTATTTTATACATAAGTTCTGCAAAATTTCGACAAAGGTAATATTTATATTAAAACCAAATGAAAATTACAATAAAAAAACATTAAAAAATAGTTTCTTAAAAAACAAACAATATATTGACTGTTAATAATTTATGAATAAAAACATTTGTATAAAATTGCAGGAATTACTAACTTTACAGTCAAAAAACAGGAAAATTATGTAAGGAAAATTACAGGGAAAATCAATCGCCAAATGTCATATTGATAGACAGTCGGAGCGTAAAAAGTACTCACATTGGAGGCGAACAGAACAGATAGGCAATTTCCAAATATTTTCATTACAGTCGTTTTTATAAACAGGAAAATAATATGAAAAAAATAAGGCAGGACTGGATTTTGACAAAATTAAACATGCAAAACCGGCTGTCTGAAAAACCAGACAGGACTTTTTTATTTTTCAACAAATTCAAATCAACAAAATATATTAAATACGATACTGCTAAAATCATGCAAATGAAATACATTTCAAAGTTTCTAACTCATAGATTTTTTATTTTGAAACAAAGTCATTACCTTTGCAAACTGTAAACAGTTTTAATGTAAAATATGTCAAAGATAAAAGTTTCTGCAATATCATATCTCAATACCGTTCCGTTTATTTACGGATTGCAGAATTCATCAATATTACCAAAAATCGATATTATTTTTGATGTGCCGTCAATCTGTGCAAAACGACTGCAAAACAATACAGCCGACATAGGCATTGTGCCTGTTGCCATAATTCCTTCGTTGCCTCAATATCATATAATAAGCAATTTTTGTATAGGCACAAAAGGAAAAGTGCGAACCGTTGCTCTGTTTTCAAATTCAGATATCGACAAAATAAAAACAATATATTTGGATAAAGACTCGCGCACATCGGCATTGCTGGTGCAAATTTTGGCGCATAAATACTGGAAAATAAAGCCTGAATTTAAACCGCTTGAGATTTTAAATTATAATGAAGAAAATACGGGATACATGCTTATCGGCGATAAGGCTTTTGAAGCTGAAAACAGTTTTGCATATTCGTTTGATTTGGGCAACGAATGGTATAAATTCAAAAAAATGCCGTTTGTGTTTGCAACATGGACAGCCAACAAAAAATTGGACGAAAGTTTTTTACATGAATTTAATGCTGCGCTTGCTTTCGGCATCAGCAATATCAGACATGCCGTAGAAATGCAAAGTAACGGTATAGATAAAAAAACGGCAATAAAATATTTTAAAAAAAACATAAGTTTTGAATTTGATTCGCTGAAACGACAGGGTTTGACCGAATTTTGGAACCTCGCACTCGAAGAAATAAAGCACGACCGAGTCTGATGACTGTCTAAAATCATGCTGCAATAATGCAAAATTAACAGAAAGTACAAACTCAAAAAATAAAAAATCATGTTTTCCATTTACTATAAAACACAAAATAATATAACGCAAAGCACAGATATAAAAATTCTGCAAAAATTAGACTGTAAGGATATTATCTGGATTGACCTGAACGACCCTGCAGGCGACGAAAAACGCGAAGTAGAAATATTTCTGGGAACTGAAATTCAAAGTCGTGCACAAGCCGAAGAAATAGAAAGTACATCTCGATATTTTGAAACGGAAAACGCAATTTTTGCCAATACAAATTTTCTCATTTCTCAGCCTGAATCTTTTATCTACGACACCGTTTCGTTTACACTGTGCAAAAACATGCTGATAACGCTGCACAATTCGGATTTGAGAACGCTTACCGAAACAGGCCGCAAACTGCAACGAAATCAGCAACCTGTTCCTACCGGATTTCATTTAATGATTGCAATACTCGAACAGCGAATCGACCTTGATGCCGATATGATTGAAGGCATAGCAAAAGAAATTGCATACATGAGCAAACAAACAGGTTTGGGCGAAAAGGTTGATGAAGAACAACTGCTTTATATAAATCAAATGCAGGAAAATACAATGCTTATACGCGAAAATATTATCGATAAACAGCGAGTACTTTCAAGCATACTGCGAAGTAATAAATTTCCACACGATTTGTATCAAAAACTGAATTTTATGATTAAAGATATAAACTCGCTGATAAATCATACCGATTTCAGTTTCGAACGTTTGGAATATCTGCAAAATACCTTACTCGGTCTTATCAACATCGAACAAAACAAAATCATAAAAATATTTACTGTTGCAACAGTCATATTTGCGCCGCCCACGCTTATTGCCAGCATATACGGAATGAATTTCAAATCTATTCCCGAGTTCGACTGGATATTGGGCTATCCGTTTGCAATAGGACTTATGATTACCGTGTCGCTGATAATTTTATGGTATTTCCGAAAGAAAAAATGGCTGTAAAATAATATTTTTGAAAAATAAATACAAACAATGCAAAGAAATGCTGAAATATACAAAAATTAAAACATTGCAAACACATTGGAATTGAAACCAAATTTAAAAGTTGTGCGCGACACGAATAAGCGTTAAAATTATGTTTTTTGATATATTGGAAAATCCCGTATTCACAAAAGAAGGCAGAATTGAACGGAAAAAATATACATATTTCTTCGCAGCGGGAATCCTGTATGCAATTTTGCTTACAGCATCTCGGATTTTGTTTCCCAATTTTTATCTGCCCGAATTTATTGAGAAAGAAAAATATTATATGGAGATTCTTGGACTTTTAATATATTCGCCGTTTCTTATTCTTGTAGCAAAATCAGTTCAACGATGCCACGATTTGGGCGTAAACGGTTTTTATCAGTTAATACCATTCTTTTTCTTATTTATGCTTTTCATTAAAGGACAAAACTGTCCGAATAAATATGGCAAAAATCCATTAAAAGAAGACACGGATAAAATAACATTATTAAACAGAGGCACGGTATCAGTTACAATAAACAAAACTCTTACTTTCAAAGCGTTTTTGGTACTTTTGGCATTCTTGCTGTTTATTATTACTGTATTTTTGTTGATTTAAATGTAAAAAAATATTTCTCGCTCCTTAATAAATATTGAAATCATTGATTATAAATGCAAATTATCGAATAAAAATACCGTGTTTTACGTACATACAGGCTAAAAGTCGGCAAAACAGGAGCAGGTTTTTTTCTTTTATGTCGTCATTGCGAAGAATGAAATAATAAAACACAAAAACCTTATTTCCACCTTATTTCAAATACAAAACAACCTTAGTAGCAAAAGATAATACACACTCGCCAACCTTATTACCTTATTGTTCATTTGTTTCCTGCATCCCGACGGGATGCATCGCTCGGTAGAAATTTCATAACAACCAAAGGTTACGTGCGGAGCAGCGGCGGTTTTTCAAGTCATCTGCGGTAACCCGCACGTGATGCACAAAGAGATGTTGTTTCTACCGAGCGACGCATTCCTAATGGAATGCGAATAAGCAAATCAGGGAGCGCAGCGAAGAAAGACACACAAACCTTATTTCTACCTTATTTCAAATACAAAACAACCTTAGTAGCAAAAGATAATACACACTCGCCAACCTTATTACCTTATTGTTCATTTATTTCCTGCATCCCGGCGGGATGCATCGCTCGGTAGAAATTTCTCAACCAAAGGTTACGTGCGGAGCAGCGGCGGTTTTTCAAGTCATCTGCGATAACTCGCACGTGCTGCATAAAGAGATATAGTTTTTACCGAAATTTTGTCCCTAACGGGACAAATCTCTTTGCAAAAAAATGAAATAACGAACCACAAAAACCTTATTTCCACCTTATTTCAAAAGCAAAACAACCTTAGTAGCAAAAGATAACACACACATCTTCAACCTTATTACCTTATTGTTCATTTATTTCCTGCATCCCGGCGGGATGCATCGCTCGGTAGAATTTCATCGCAACCAAAGGTTACGTGCGGAGCAGCGGCGGTTTTTTAAGTCATTTGCAGTAACCCGCACGTGCTGCATAAAGAGATGTCGTTTCTACCGAGCGACGCATTCCTAATGGAATGCGAATAAGCAAATCAAGGAGCGCAGCGGCCAGAGTCAACGCATTTAATTTTATAACAACCTTATTATAAGTATTTTACAATCGGAAATTTTAGAAAAATCTCATTTTGTAATGCCTTGATTATAAGCATTATATGTTATTTTAATGCGTTGACCCTGGCGCAGCGGCTTAAATAATTTAAATATTTAAAGTACGAAAAGGCAAAGCAAAACGATTACCGATGAATTTTAAAACGATAACTATCGTTTGAGGAAAAGATAACTATCGTTTTGACAAAAGACGGTTATCGTTTGCAGAAAAGGCGGCGAGGAATCAGGGTCAACGCATTAAAAAATGTACAAATAGGCGGTTGTTAACAATTTGGCTGTTTTGTTGTTAAAATAAGGTGGAAATAAGGTTTTTGTGTGTGTTCGTCATTGCGAGCGAAGCGAAGCAATGATGAACAAAAACAGCGGTTAATTAGCAACTGAATAATGAATTTTCATGATAAATTCTTTTTTTATTTACAATATTTTTTTTACCTTTGCGCTCCCAAAATTATCCTTGCAGGTTAAGGTTGTAATGGGGATTTTTTTGAAAATCAAATAAATCTGAGTAGCAATTATTAGTTTTAAAAAATGAAAACAATAAAATTAAACGGTCAACCAAGAACCGATCTTGGTAAAAAAAACAGTAAAGTATTGCGTAAACAGGAACTTATACCTTGCATACTTTACGGAAACAAGGCAGAAAACAAAAATTTTGTTTTGGTTGAAAAAGAGTTGAAAGAACTTGTTTATACTCCTTTTTCTTACATTGTTGAAATTGCCATTGAAGGTAAACTTCACACTTGTATTCTTAAAGATATACAATTTCATCCTGTAACAGACAAAATATTGCACATTGATTTTCTGAATGTTGACGAAAATAAACCTGTTGCAATCGAAATTCCTGTAAAAATCACAGGACATTCCGAAGGTGTAAAACAGGGCGGTAAACTGCACATTCTAAACCGAAAAATTAAAGTTTCGGCGTTGTTGAAAGATCTTCCCGACGAATTGCCTGTTGATATTACAAATTTGCAACTTGGAAAATCTATTAGCGTTGGCGATCTGTCGTTCGATAAATTAAATATTCTTACGCCAAAGTTAAACATTATTTGTTCTGTTAAAGTAACAAGAGCAGCAATGGGAGCTGCGGCAACAGCAGAAGAGAACAAATAACAATCGAATAAAGTGAAATATTTGATAGCAGGGCTCGGCAATATTGGCGTCGAATACGCCAATACGCGACATAATGCAGGATTCAAAGCATTGGACACTTTTGCGGAAGCGTCCAATGTTACTTTTAGCATACTCCGATACGGCGCACTGAGCGAAGTGAAAATCAAAGGTCGTTCGGTATGGCTGCTAAAACCGTCTACATATATGAATAAGAGCGGAAAATCTGTTGCATACTGGTTGCAGGCAGAAAAAATTCCTGTCGAAAATCTGCTGATAATCCTTGATGACCTGTCGTTACCGTTCGGACAAATACGCATACGAACCAAAGGAAGCGATGGAGGACACAACGGATTGAAAAATATTAACGAAATATTGGGACATAATAATTACAATCGACTGAGATTCGGAATAGGACATGATTTTTTACAGGGCGGGCAGGTAAATTATGTTTTGGACGACTGGACCAGCGAAGAAATAAAAATATTACCCGAAAAACTCAAAACAGTACATAATGCCATTATATCATTTGTTACCGTTGGAATAGAAAGAACCATGAATATTTTCAATACAAAAGAAAAAAACGAATCCGAAAATACAAAAAACGGCATTTAACATATTTTTATCAAATTGCAAAGTAAATGGACAGTGTAAGAATCGACAAATGGCTGTGGGCAGTACGAATTTATAAAACACGGAGCGAAGCGGCAGATGCCTGCAAACACGGGAAAGTAATAATCAACAATACGGAATGTAAACCATCGAGAATAATAAAAAAAGGAGAAATTATTATCATACGCAAACTGCCCGTTACATATACTTATCGTATTGTTGATATTATTGAAAATCGTCAACCTGCAAAAAATGTTGCACAATATGCCGAAAATCTTACTCCGCAGGAAGAAATTGCCAAACTTGATGTAAAAAACGTTGCCGTGTTTGCACATCGCGACAAAGGAAGCGGACGACCTACAAAAAAGGAACGGCGAATATTGGATAATCTTATGAATGAGATTACTTAATACAGACAAAATTATTTACAAACCTCAATAATTTCACAGATTATATGTTGATTGCCAAACAAATGCGAAGAGAAAATATTGCCGAATATATTTTATATCTTTGGCAAATAGAAGATTTGCTGCGTGCATTAAATTTCGACGAAATTGAAATTTATAAAACGCTGGTTGAGCCTCTACAAGTTGATGAAAACACAAAAAAACAGACACTTGCATGGTACATGGGAACAGTGCAGTTATTACGGTTTGAAAAAAAACAGCAGTCGGGACACACATCACATTCTTTGCATCTTATTGCCGATTTGAATGATGTTCATTTGTATCTTTTGCAGAAAGATGAAAAATATGCAGAACTTTACAGGATGGCAAAAGCATCGATAACTGATTTCGGCAAAAAATTGGAACGGCACGAAGAAAGCGAACTTGAACTTTGTTTTCACGCCTTGTATGCACGCATGCTGTTGAATATGAAAAACTGCGAAATTTCGGCAGAAACGCAGCAGGCAATCGACGCTATTGCAAAAATGATTGCCTTTTTATCGGCAAAATATTTGCGCTATGAAAGCGGAGAAGAAAAGTATGAATAAAATTCGAATTTATACAGCAAATCACTTATTTACAATCATAAACCTTTGCAAGGTAAAAATGTTGATAAAAAATTAATATTCAGGCATTTACAATTTATTTTATATAAACCATTGTTGCGCCATAGCCATATTCTTTGAACGATGCATCCTGATAACGAACTTTGCCTGCATATTGAGTATCAAGAAGTCTGCGAATTTCATATTTCAACTTTCCGTTGCCTGTTCCATGTATGAAAACCATTCGTCGGGTGCGCGCCGATATGCCCAAATCCAAAGCTATCGTAAACCTGTCGATTTGCAGTTTAAGTATTTCGCCGTTGCCAAGATTGTCTTTGTTATCAATCAGCGACTCAATATGTAAATCTATTTCTTCAATTTCAGATCGGCGTGCAGATTGCATTTTTTCACGAGGAACATCATTCCTGTTTTTTTGCGATTTTTTTATGTCGCTATCTGAAATACTGTTAATATAGTCGTTCGGCATTTTACGGCTGCTTGCCAAAATATAAATAAAAGCTTTTTGTTCAAAAAAATCATTTTCGGTAAAAATTTTGCTGTTTAGAAACTTTACCGAATTTAGATGAAAATCCATTTGCCGTACAGCCTGCGGCGTATAATCGCGATTCTTGAAAAGAATAAAATTTATTTGAAATACAGGCATTTCCGCTATTTCCTTTTGACTCAACATCCCGATAAATTCTTTGCTGTCGCTTTCCATTTCTCCACTTTTAATCGGCTCAACGAGAGATTGTTTATACTTTCCTGCTGTGTAAAACATCCGATAACTGCTGTCATTAATCATATAAATTTGTAAATCGTCGTTTGCTGGATTGCTGCTTGCATCAGGAAGAAATCCGAGAGCAATTTCAAATTCACTTCCGTCATTGTCTTCATCTTCCACAGTTATTTTATTATTTACGTCTTCTGTGTCGTCGATATTTTTCTGCGTATTTTCTTTTATGCGGTTTGGTTTGGAAATATCTGATTTCTTGTAAGTTTCAACAACTTCGGTTGTATATTCATCAATTATTTTTTTTTCATTATTTTCTGAAATTACAACAATCTCGGATATCGGCGTAGGAATATCGAAACCATCGCTGTCGCGCACAATTACTATTGTTTTGCTCTTAAATCCGACAACAGTTCCTCCGCCTGTATCATTCAAAAATCTTACTTTATCGCCTGTATTACATTTCATATTTCACTGTTTTAATTTTCATTTTTCTATTCTGCTGTCTGTTCGGTTTTATTTTTGTCAAAAAATTTTAAAGATCTCGAAATTTCGGATTTTACAAATCCCCATCGCAAAATAATTCCAGCAACAGCAATAATTATAATTATTATAAATGCTTTTTCGGTATTTGAACGTTCTGAAAATTTCATAAAACAAATTGATTATTCGTTAAATATTTATTTTTCAATCCTTATGCGAGCATCAACTGCAACAATGTTTGTAGCCGTGCCAAGCAACGGATTTAAATCCATTTCGGCAATTTCGGGCGCAGCCTGCACCAACGCTGAAACTTTTGTTATTGCTTCGGCAAATAATATTTCGTTTACAGGTTCTTTTCCTCTAATTCCCCGTATTATTTTATATCCGCGCAAATTTTTAATCATTTCATGGGCTTCATCAATGTTTACCTGTGATAGCGAAGATTGAACATCCTTTAATATTTCTACAAAAATACCGCCAAGCCCACATAAAATCAGATGTCCGAAATTTGTTTCGCGACTTGCGCCGATAAATACTTCGGCTCCCGACAACATTGGATACATTTCAACTGCGTATGTTTCAGGAATTTTTATAAGTCGATTAAATTCGCAAATAACGGTTTTTTCATCCTTAACATCAAGCACAACGCCTCCGACATCGGATTTGTGAACAGGTCCTGCAACTTTCATTACAAGCGGATAACCGACTTTGCGCGCAAAATTTACCGCATCTTTTTCGGTTTTCACTTCTTTTTCCTGCTTGCGCGAAATTCCCGCTGCATCAAGCAATATGCGAATCTCTTTCAATCCTAAATATCCGTTTTTGCTGTTTTCGATAACATTTCGAACTGCAACAATATCAATTTCAGGTAATTTTATATTTTCGGGCTGCGGCGCCGGCGCATTTACAACTTTTGCCAAAGCGTTTCCAAATACACATTCTTCAGGAAAATTTATTCGTTTCTTGTTGAAAATAAAATCATTGATTTCGTCTTTCACATTTATAACCGATGGAAGAATGGGAAAAACGGGCTTTTTGCATATTTTCATTTTTTCGTCTAAAATTCTGTAAACATCCCAGTTGGGAAAAAGCCCCGGACTTCCAAAAATAACGCACATTGCATCAATATTGTCGAATTTTGTTTCGCAACAGTCAATTATTTTTCCAAGCTGTTCGGCTGTTCCCGTTGCTAAAAAATCAATCGGATTTGCAACCGATGAACCTGCATACAACTGCGACAGCAATTCGTCAGCTGCTTCGCCGCTTATATGCGGAATTTCCAGTCCGCTGTTTGATAAAACATCAGTAAGCATCACTGCCGGTCCGCCTGCGTGCGTTATCACGGCGATGTTTTTTCCCTTTACGTCAGGATGCATGAATACGGCACAAACTGTAGTAAGTTCTTCGCGATTGTAACAACGAACTATTCCTGCTTTACGAAACAATGCATCCACTGCAACATCCGAAGTCGCCAATGCTCCTGTATGCGATGATGCCGCACGACTTCCGGCTTTGGAATTTCCTGATTTTATTGCGGCAATTTTGCAGCCTTTGCGTACAAGCGATGAAGCGTGTTTCAATAATTTGCGAGGATTTGCTACCTTTTCCATATAAATCATTTTCACACGTGAACTTTCGGCATTAAACGTTTCGTCCCAATATTCAAGCACATCTTCGATACCGATTTGAGCCGAATTTCCAACAGCCCATACACTGTTGAACGATAATCCGTTTGAAATTCCGTATTCTTTTATAAATACGGCTGTTGCGCCCGAACCTGTAACAAAATCAACTCCGCGCGGATTCAACGCCGGAACAGGCGTGTCGAATGCTCCCGTATAATTTATATTCAAAAATCCCGTACAGTTAGGTCCTATAAGACTTCCGCCAACTTCATTGATAATTTTCACAATACAGGCTTCCAATTCGGCGCCTTCCTTATTTTCTTCGGCAAATCCTGCAGAAATAATAATAAATCCCTTTGTATTTTTCCTGTATGCAAGCGTTTCGACAGTTGCAACGCAATATTTAGCGGCAATTGCAAGTATTGCACAGTCTGTTTCGGGCAAATCTTCAACTTTTTCAAAACACTTGATTCCCTGTATTTCAGTTTCTTTTGGGTTTACAAGATAAATATTTCCATTAAAGTTGCTCTCGCACAGGTTTTTAAGTAATTTCCCTCCGGGTTTGTGAACATCGCTCGATGCTCCGATAATTGCAATACTTTGCGGATTTAAAAGTTTTTGATGTATCATATTTTTTTGTTTTTATCTGAATTATTAAATTATAAAATTAATTACACTTTTAATTTTTAAATTCTACAATTCCCCAACGTTCGGGAATATGCATATTTACTTGTTTTTGAGGAGACCAGACCCAAAATTTCGACTTTAACAATTTGCCTTTTTCATCGGTTTTTTTCACGTATTTTCCATCAATAATTTCAAAATTCCATTGAACTCGTAAAAGATTTAATTTCCATTTTGTTCCGTTGCAAGGATGCTTACCATCCGAATATTCATCAAACGCAGAAAATGGAATGGCAAGTTCGATTGTCCAAAAACTGTCAATATCGGTTGAATTATTTAAGGTTCCATTCAAAAATATCGCTTTTTCCAGATTATTTATGTTCCATTTACTGTTGAAATTTCCACCTTCGCTGTAAGGTTTGTTCATTTGTAAATCCCATGTCGCTCCGACTGCATTTATTTCAAATTCGTAGTAATTACAGGCATCGCCGTCAGGGTCGATAAATAGTTCAAAAGCATTATCAAGATAAATTTGCTGCTCGTTTTCAGTTATATTTGCACAAATGTGAGGTTCTTCAAACATAATCGCTAAATACAAAAAATTATCATTCCACAACATTTTCGCCTGTGTTTTGTAATTACAAACTTCACCTCCGCGAATATCTTCAAAATCATCAATCCATTCGGTTTTTTGCCATGCCGATTCATCGAAATACCCATCAATGTTAATCTTTTCAATTGTTTTATAACAAACGGCATATTTTATTTTATCAATATTTTGTGCATTTGCAAAGGTGAAAATTAAAATAATTGCTAAAAATATTATAAATAATTGTTTCATCCCGTATATTTTATTTATCTTTGCAAAGATAATTTTAATTTTTATAATAAAAACATGTCGATATGAAAAATATTATTTTAATAACAACGATATTGTTGTTTGTTGCGGATAACTTTTGTGTTGCACAGGAAAAAATTAAAGTGGAAAATGTAAATGTACTTTCTGATGAAAACATTGTTGACCAATTACCACGAAACGCAGTATATGTCTTTCCCGATTTTACGGAAGGAACGGTGTTTTTCAAAAATGGAACAATGACTTCGGCAAAACTCAATTATAATACTCTTACCGAAGAAATGCAATTTATTGATGATAAGGAAAATATTATGGCGATATCTAATCCTCAAGATATTAATTATATCATTATTAACAAAAAAACATTTTATTATGTATCAGGGAAAAGTTTTGGTGAACTTTTAGTTTACAATGATGAAGTAAGATTTTTGACAAAACGGAAAACAGCGCTTACCGATTCACAGGCGAAAGGCGCTTACGGTCAGGTAAATACAACTTCTGCCGTAACATCTGTCGTTCCTACGCGACAGTATGATATAGGAATATTGCGAGATTTAACTTTTAATATTATTGATGAATTTTTGCTTGAACGAAATGGAAAATTCACTAAAATAATCGGAGTCAAATCTTTTATAAAAATATTCCCGCAATATAAAAACGAAATAACTAAATTTGTAGAATCCAACAAAACAAATTTCAAAAACGAAAAAGCTTTAATAAAACTTACAAATTACTGTACACAACTGTCATTAGTGAAAAAATAAATTAAAAAACAAAATATTAATAACAAATAAAATTAAAAAAAATGAGTACAACTTGGATTATTGTAATTATTGTCGCAATTGTGATTTTATTTATAATCTCGCTTTATAATCGCCTGGTTCGTTATCGCAACAACCGCGAAAATGCTTTTGCCGACATAGATGTTCAACTTAAACAACGTCATGATCTTATACCTCAACTTGTTGAAACGGTAAAAGGTTATGCAAAACACGAAAGCGAAACTTTTATGAAAGTTACGCAAGCACGCACTGCTGCCATGGGCGCTCAAACTATCGATCAAAAAATAGATGCTGAAAATCAACTTACAGCAGCATTGAGCGGTTTGAAAATTCAATTGGAAGCATATCCTGAACTCAAAGCCAATACAAATTTTTTGCAGTTACAGGAAGAAATGTCGGATATTGAAAATAAACTGGCTGCCGTACGCAGATATTTCAATTCGGCGACAAAAGAATATAACAATGCCGTTGAAACTTTCCCTGCAAATATTATAGCAGGAATGTTCGGTTTCAGACGCGAAAAAATGTTTGACGTTGGCGAACAGGAACGAATCAGCCTTGATGAACCTCCAAAAGTGAGTTTTTAATCAACACACAAAACTTATAAAAATTGTATCTAAATGAAATACACAGGAATACAAACGCAAAAAAGAGTAAATAATTTCAAATCAACATTATTGTTGGTACTCTTTCCGTGTATAATACTTTTACTTGTTTGGATTTTTTTTCAAGTCCTTTACGGGCAACTTGATAATTCTTACGATTATTCGAATACGGCAAACACCATGTTTCTGGAAGCATTACCTTGGGTTACAGGCATTTGTCTGCTTTGGTTTCTTATTGCTTATTTTGCAAATACTACAATAATAAACCTTTCAACAGGTTCACATTCGCTCGATCGCAGAAATAACAAGCGAGTTTATAATCTTGTTGAAAATCTTTGTATTGCAAACAATATGAGTATGCCGAAAATCAATATCATAGATGACGACTCGCTTAATGCATTTGCAAGCGGAATAAACAAAAGAACTTTCACGGTAACGCTTTCGCGAGGAATAATAAATAAACTCGACGACCAGGAACTTGAAGGCGTGATAGCTCACGAACTTACTCATATTCGCAATCGGGATGTGAAATTATTGATTGTTTCCATTGTTTTTGTCGGAATTTTCTCGTTTCTTACACAAATGCTGTTTCGCAGTTTACTTTACGGCGGTCATCGTCGAAGCAGCAACAATAAAGGCGGCGGCGCTGCCGTTGTTATTATTGCTTTGGTTCTTGCAGTCATAGGTTATTTTATAACAATTATGATGCGATTTGCAATATCTCGAAAACGCGAATACATGGCAGATGCAGGCAGCGCCGAAATGACTAAAAATCCGCTTGCATTAGCATCGGCGTTGCGCAAAATTTCGGAAGATCCGCAAATTGAAGCCGTAACGCAAAAAGATGTCGCACAGTTATTTATCGACAATCCTCTAAAAAAAGGAATTGCAGGTTTGTTTTCAACTCACCCGCCAATTGAAAAACGAATAAAAATTTTAGAACAGTTTTAAATAGTCGCTCCTTACAAATAAAAAAATCAGCAATAATACAACATTCTTTCTGTCGGTTTTGTTTTGACATAAAAGCAAGCAACACGTCATTGCGAGGAGCGTAGCGACAAAACCCGCAGGGTTCGGCGTAGCCAACCAAACCAGAAAAATAAACAGTGAAAAAATGGCAAATAATTTTCTGGATTAACTTCATTGAGCTCCGCTGCGCTTCGGTTGCTTCCTGCTTCGCAGTTCGCAATGACGAACAAAAAGAAGAAAAAACCTGTTCCTGTTTTGCCTATTTTTAGCTTGTATGTACGTAAAACACGGTATTTTTATTCGACAATTTGCATTTATAAATATTTATAATAAATGAATTCACCATTTATTAAGGAGCGACTAAATAATGGCGCAATTATAAACATAAAAAAGCAATTATACAAATAGTTGTACGGTTTTTACCAAAAAAAATATATAAAATAATGTTTATAAAGCGATTATATTTAGAAAATGTATGTTAATTGTGTATTTTCAAATCGCTTTTATATATTTTTAAAAATCAATTGACCGATGAATATAACAATTATAACGGCAACGCACCATCGAATGAAATTTCCGCCAAAGCGTATGGTAGTTTTTGTTCCAACAATTGCGCCCAAAACATTACCCACGCTGTAAATCAAACCTGTTTCCCAATTTACCTGTCCGTGAATGGCAAAAATCAGCAAGGCAAAAGGCGTATATAACATTACGGCAAACTGTTTAACCGCATTGGCTTCTACAATATTCATGCCGACAAACATTACCGATGCAAAAATTATTAAAATACCAACACCTATATGAGTAAATCCGCCGTAAAAACCTGTTATAAAAAATACAATCCATTTTATCATGGTAAATCGTTCATGTTTTTTGTCGGGCTGCCCGCTAATGAACATTTTGGCATCATAAAACATGAAAAAAATCATTACAATCAGAAATATTGCAAGTACGATTTCAAAAATATGCTGATTTATCAATGCTGCAAACTCTGCGCCGAAAATAGAACCAAACATAACAGGAATCCCGATTTTAGATGCCTCGCGAAAATCAAGAAATCCTTTTCTTTTAAACATTATCGATGATGCGGTGAACTGGAACAACACACCAACTCTGCTTGTGGCATTTGCAACGCTTATTGGCATTCCCATTGCCATAAAAAGCATATATGTAATTGCCGTAGCGCTGCCGGCTACCGTATTTACAAATCCCGTAACAAATCCTGTAACAATAAGTATTGCAAGCATTGGCAATGAAAAAATATCGGCATTTTGTAAATATAAAGTTATATTTTCGAACATCATACAAATTAACAGTTTTAATTTTATACAAATTTACATGAAATATTTTAAACAGTTGCAAATAAACAAAAAAACAGTTGCATTTTTTGTGCAACTGCTTTCCTTTGCTCCCCCTCAAGGACTTGAACCTTGGACCCCATGATTAACAGTCATGTGCTCTAACCAACTGAGCTAAGGAGGAATTTTCATTCTGTTTTCAACAAAATGGAGTGCAAAAGTATATAAATAATTTTAATCTGCAAAAAAAAAATTAATTTCAAGCAAAAAAAAATATAATATATTCATAATTAAATATTTAAAAATATATCATTTTCAATATTAAAGCATCTTGCAATTATTTATTAATTTTGGCGATTATTTTTCATAATAAAAAACAAAAAAATGAATAGGATTCTTGGTATAGGAAATGCACTTGTGGATATTCTGGCAATATTCGAAAATGATGAAATGCTGCAAAAATATAATTTGCCGAAAGGAAGTATGACTCACGTTGATGAAGAAACAACCAACAAAATTTTTGCCGATATAAAACATCAAAGCAAATATGATATTATTGCCGGAGGTTCGGCAGCAAATACTGTAAACGGGCTTGGCAAACTTGGCATTCAGACTGCATTTATAGGAAAAACAGGCAAAGATGAACTTGGTAATTTTTTCATCAATGACATGAAAAAAAACGGGACAACGCCTAAACTTTTAACTGCAGAAAAATCTACCGGAAATTGCAAAGTGCTGATAACTCCCGATGGCGAACGTACCATGTGCACATATCTCGGAGCAGCCATCGATTTGAGCGAAAAAGATCTTTGCCGCGAACAGTTTGAAGGTTATGATTATTTGCATATCGAAGGTTATCTGGTGCAAAATCACGGATTGATGAAACGTGCGCTTGAACTTGCAAAACAGCATGGAATTATGATTTCGCTGGATATGGCAAGTTTTAACGTTGTTGCCGAGAATAAAAAGTTTATGAGTGAAATATTAAATAAGTATGTCGATATTATATTTGCAAACGAGGAAGAAGCCAGAATTTTCACAGGCAAAGAACCGAAAGAAGCGCTGGAAATGCTTGCCGAAATTTGCAAAATTGCAATTGTAAAAATAGGTGCGGCGGGTTCGTATGTCAAGCAGGGCAATGAATTTTATAAAATAAAACCTGTTTCGGTAAAAGCCATAGATGCTACAGGCGCAGGCGATTTGTACGCTTCGGGATTTTTGTATGGAATGGCAAAAAAATTTCCTATAGAAATTTGCGGAGAAATAGGCTCGTTATGCGCCGGCAACGTTGTAGAAGTTGTAGGTACAAAACTTAGCGACGAAAAATGGAATAATATCAAAAGAATCCTGAATTACTGATTTTTGCAGACATATCATAAAATTTAAAATTGTAATTCTTTTATTTTTACCAATTTAATGATTTTCAAACTGGAATTTTTATTATATTTAACATAATCATTCCCATTCAATAGTAGCCGGAGGTTTCGAACTGATATCGTACACAACTCTGTTTACGCCTTTTACCTTATTTATAATTTCGTTAGATACCTTTGCCAAAAATTCGTAAGGCAGTTTTGCCCAGTCGGCTGTCATTGCATCGGTTGATGTAACTGCACGCAAAGCAATTGTATTTTCATAGGTGCGTTCATCTCCCATAACGCCCACCGAGCGAACAGGTAACAAAATTGTACATGCCTGCCAAACATCATTATACAGGTTATATTGACGCAAAAGACTGATAAAAATATCATCGGCATCCTGCAATATACGAACTTTTTCGGGTGTAACGTCGCCGAGAATACGAATTCCCAGTCCGGGACCGGGAAAAGGATGACGGTTTATAAGATTTTCGGGCATTCCGAGTTCGCGTCCCACACGACGAACTTCATCTTTAAACAGTAATTTAAGCGGTTCAACCAGTTTCAGTTTCATATATTCGGGCAATCCGCCTACGTTGTGATGCGATTTTATTGTTGTTCCCGTAATTGAAAGTGATTCAATAATATCAGGATAAATCGTACCCTGTCCAAGCCATTTCACATTTTTTAATTTTGCCGCTTCTTCGTCGAAAACATCAATAAAGTTTTTCCCTATTATTTTACGTTTCTGTTCAGGATTTGTAATTCCTGCAAGAGATTGATAGAATTTATCTTTGGCATCAACGCCGATTACATTTAATCCGAGATGTTTGTAGTCGTTAAGCACATTTTCAAATTCGTTTTTACGCAACAAACCGTTATCTACAAAAATACAGGTAAGATTTTTGCCTGTTGCCCTGTTCAGCAAAACTGCGGTTACAGAACTGTCAACTCCGCCCGACAATCCGAGCACAACCTTGTCGTTTCCGAGTTTCTGTTTAAGTTCGGCTACCGTTGTTTCGATAAATGATGCAGGCGTCCAATCTTTTTTACATTTACAAATATCAACAAAATTCTCAAGAATTTGCATTCCATCTTCGCTGTGAAAAACTTCGGGATGAAACTGTACGCCCCACGTTTTTTCGTTTTTAATTTGAAATGCGGCGATAGCAACTTTGTCAGTACCTGCAATGATTTCAAAATTATCGGGAACTTCGGTTACCGTATCTCCGTGCGACATCCACACTTGAGAATTTTTACGTATATTTTTAAATAATGCGTTTGAACTGTCGAAAACAGACAGATTTGCCCGTCCGTATTCACGAGTTCCGACTGCTTCGACCTTGCCTCCCAAATCGTGCGCAATCAGTTGCGCTCCATAACAAATTCCAAGCAGTGAAAAACGGTTGCGAATTTTTGAAATATCCAACTTAAAAGCATCTTTATCGTAAACCGAATACGGACTTCCCGAAAAAATAACTCCCCGTACGTTATTATAATTTTCGGGAAATTTATTATACGGAAAAATTTCACAGTAAACATTCAGTTCGCGCAATCGACGCGCTATAAGTTGAGTAGTTTGAGAACCAAAGTTAAGAATAATTATACGTTCCGACATTTTTAAAATTTTAAAATATCAACAAAGATAATAAAAAGTTATAAAATTCGTGGAATTTGCAATAAACA
>JAIRKV010000092.1 GCA_031259935.1 Prevotellaceae bacterium
TTGCTTTCAATAAGCAAAAATGATAGAAAAAACCCATATTACAAAAGAAATTTTTATTTTTTCATTATCGACCAACTGTTGAGTATGCAATCAACATTTTTGATATATATATTGAAATATATACTTAAAATGATTCGCTACAATTTATGAATTACTTTGTTTTATACAGTTTGTTTTGCATTTGAAATAAAGTGGAAATAAGGTTTTATCATTTGTCATTCGTTGCAGGATTTTTATCAGTATTGACACAAAAACCTGCAACTTCACACAAATGTTTTTATCCGCAAATTATTAACAATAAATGTGTTATCTGCTTTTTACGGGGCGACCGATTATCCGTAAAATTATCGCAATAAAAATACATCCTGCAAATATCCACAAACAAAGCATTGAAACAGTTTCCAGTGTATCTACCGCTTTTGGTTTGAACACAAATTCTATGGTATGTTCGCCGGCTGGAATTCGCAGGGCGCGCAACACATAATTGGCGCGAAAATGCGGCACAGGCTGTCCATCAATAAAGGCGTCCCATGCAGTAAGTCCATCGTTGTAATAAATTTCAGAAAAAACGGCTATCTGTTCCGTATTAGAATTTGATTTGTACTTTATATCATTAATTTTATAGTCGGTCATCTCGATTGTGCGTGTATTATCCTGTTGATATACAAAATTTTCCAGTTGATTTTCAAAGCGTTTATCAACAACGGCAGTATTTTTCAAATTCACCTCACCAATGGCTGCAATTTCTTCATTTGGATTATCTACAATACGCACAGTATCAACGTACCAGGCATTACCCAATGCGTCCGGATTTAGCTGAATGCGTAACTTTCCGCTATTATTGGGGTCAGAAAAAATCATATATTTCGTATTTAGCATATTTAACACGCTCATATTCACCGAACTAAGGTATTTGTCAATTATATCCTGATAACGGCGCAATTTTGCTCCGTGATATCCTCCGATTGATTTGTGATAATACGAAGTGCTTGCATCATTAAACGCAGATAAAGACAGATTAAATACGCGAAAATTCGGGTCGGGATCTTTTAATATTTGCCTGTCGGCATCTGTGCTTTGCCAAGCGGTTTTAGTTTCACGTTTCAACACAAAATCGTTATTGTTCAAGTAGCGTTTATCAACATTTGCCAAGTCAAATAAAGTAAGAATTGCTATCGCTGCAATTAATAATGATTTATTCATCGTTTTAGCGCTGTACAGCCACAACAGTCCAGCGCCAATTAAAATAATAATGATGCTGCGCCATGCATCGCTGCGGAATATTGCAATTCGTACAGATCCAAGAGCATCAAAGAGCTGTATGGAAGACGGATTGCGCATGTTTTGCTCAAAAGCCTGCTGCTCCTGTTTGCTGAAGAAATCAAAAAACAATTGAGGTAAAAGAATAAAAAGCAGGGCAACTCCGGCCGTAAGTCCCAGACTTATGAGAAATTCTCTTCTTTTTTCTATCATAAGTCGCCTATTTTCAATCAGTTTACATAGTGACAATATGGCAAGCACAGGAATTGTCAGCTCGGCAACAACCAATATAGATGCAACTGCTCTAAATTTACTGTACATTGGAAAATAATCGAGAAACAAATCGGTAAACCACATAAAATTATGTCCCCATGCAAGCAAAATGGAAAAAACAGTTCCTGCAAGCAAAGCCCATTTCAAATATCCTTTGACAACAAAGAGTCCGAAAACAAACAAAAACACAATGAAAGCGCCTGCATATACAGGTCCGGATGTAAACGGCTGGTTGCCCCAATAACTATTCTGTTGCGCCACTAAATTTTTTGTTTGATCATTATTTTTCAAACTTGATTTTCTTACTTCCGTCCGATGGTTTTGGTCCATACGTCCAGATGCTCCGCCTTTTGTATTTGGTATTAACAAAGTAAATGTTTCTCCAATGCCATAACTCCATTGAGTTGCATAATCACGGTCAAGTCCGCCTGTTTTGTTTCCGTCATTATCAGTCAGTTCCGATTTGCCACGAATGGTTTGTTCCGAATGTTTTGCAGACAGTATCATGTTTGTTGAATTTGTTCCAAAACCAATCAATCCGGCAACAATTAAAACAAGAGTTGCCTTAAAAAATTTTGCGAGTTGGCGTTTTCGTATATCATAAACAAATCTGCAAATGACAAAAATTCCGACAAACAACAAAAAGTAATATGTCATTTGAATATGATTTGAAAACAGCTGCAAAGCAAAAAACAAAGCGGTAACAATGCCACCTGTCAAGAATTTTCCTCGATAAGCCCAAATAATTCCTGCAAGAGCAGGCGGAACGAGTTCCAGCACACAAACTTTCCAAATATGCCCGGCTTCGATAATAATTAAAAAATATGACGAAAAAGCATAAGCGATAGCGCCAATAATTGCTATCCATGGATTG
The DNA here is from genome assembly GCA_031259935.1 of Prevotellaceae bacterium. Classification (GTDB taxonomy): domain Bacteria; phylum Bacteroidota; class Bacteroidia; order Bacteroidales; family UBA932; genus JAIRKV01. The sequence goes on from JAIRKV010000092.1 coordinate 2,408, forward strand.
ACTCGCAGCGCTAACAAAAGAATAAAAAATCCAAGCATGAAAGCAAACAGATAATTTGCAGGCGCAGGTAAGCACCAGCCTTCAAAAACATCTCGTATTTTTCTCAACACAGGCGCAGTTTTAGAACCCGGAACAATTTGATAAGACGGCATCCCCGAAAACATTCTGGATGCCCATAAACTTTTTTCTCCCGTTACATTCATATGTTCGTTCAAATCATTGCCCATGCCGGCTCCGCTACGTATATCGTATTGAAACAATGCTTTTCTTTCAAAAACAGCAGGTGTAAAATAGCCGACAGAAACTACTAAAAATACAGCAATAGCAGTTATGTGCGGTAAAAATTGTTTGAATTTCGTTTTCATTTTATCTAAATTTAATTTTTAGCAAAATTAATAATTTTGTTTTAATTTATAAGCATTGACTAAAATTTTTTTTCAGGCGCTATTATTGTACTTCGCCAATACGATTTTGTGAGTTGTTGATATTCCTGACGGTTTCGGCGTTCCGCCTTGCAATGACGTTCTTTGATATCATTGAATTTTAAAATCATTCGAAAGACAGAGGAGGGCAGCAGAATTATATTTTGCACAGCACTTCAATTATAAGATTCAGACTAAATA
>JAIRKV010000157.1 GCA_031259935.1 Prevotellaceae bacterium
TTTTGTTGTAACAAGCGGAAAACCATCATTCAGGTCGAACCGCATTTGATAACCGAAAATGCTTAACGTGCCGACTCCCGTACGGTCGTGCTTTTCAACTCCTTCGTCCAGAATCTTAGTAAGTAAATCAAGATATGCTTTCATTGTTTATTGTGAAAATAAAAATTTTAATTGTTTCACAAAGATAGAATTAAATTTCTCAATTACACGCAAACATATAAAAATTCCGACAAAATTTACGGAAGAAAGATGTGATTTTTTATTAAAGTTTGATATTCGACATTAAAGTCTTTTGAAAACAGATTTTTACATAATGTAAATTATGTTAAGCACGTTTAAACAATACAAAGCAATCGTTAACGGTAAGCCCAACAAATTATCTTTGCAGGTAAAATAAATAATGAAAAAAATTATTGTAATATTTGTTTTGGTTGTAAATTCGACAGCAATATCGGCTCAAACGGAAATACAAAAATTACCCGACACGAGTAAGTTTTTGTTCGATTTGAAACCGATAACTCCGATTGACAATAATTTTCATGTGCCAAAAAATCTTTTTCCGGCAAAACTTACAGCAAATCACGATGACCTTTATCTTTCGATAAAAGAACAGGATTCGTTGAACATGTCGCATGAGCAAAAAATAAATCCCGACCTTGTGTTTGTGCGCAGCGCATGGTTCACGGGCAAGTCGCCGCTTTTTGTTGAAACCGGTAAACGGCAGGAAATAAAATCCGGAATATCAATACCATTCAAATTAACGGCGGAAAAACTTCATTCGCTGTCGTTTGCGCGATTACAGTTTGACAATAAAAATTGGAATTGGGTAACAGTAAACGCACAATTAAAAGGACCTAACGGTATCGGCATCAGAATAAAAACCAAAGAAGAACGAATGAAAAAAAGAGCCGAAAAAAGAAAAAAGGCTTATCAATATTAAAACTATTGGCAAAATTCGGTTTTATTGTTCATTCAAAAAACATCGCATAATGCAGTTAAAATTGGATTGTTCCGTTATTTCACAAATAAATTTACCTGTGATTTATTCGCAAAACCTTATTTTATATAAAACCGTGAACTGTGTTTGTCGGTTTGATGAAAAATTTATTTGCAAATAAATATGCGGCAATAATAAAAATATTAACTTTGCAGACTAAAATTTTATGACAGATTCATTTTTACATAAAGGATTACGAAAAAAACTTGTAGCAGGATTGCGCTCAAAAGGTATTGACAATGAAGCGATACTTGCTGCTATGGAAAAAATTCCGCGACATTTTTTTGTTGACGGCAGTTTCGCTTTGCACGCTTACGAAGACAGACCTTTTCCAATCGGCGCCGGTCAAACTGTTTCACAGCCGTTTACAGTTGCTTTTCAAACTCATCTGCTTGATTTAAAAAAGTTTGATAAGGTGCTTGAAATCGGAACAGGTTCGGGTTATCAAACCGCTGTTCTTATTGAACTTGGCGCAACAGTTTATACAATCGAGCGTCAGCGCGAATTATTCATAAAAAGTCAGGAAATATTAGCGCAAATGAACTGCCAGCCTTATGCTTTTTTGGGCGATGGATATGAAGGAAAACCAATGTTTGCGCCTTTTGATAAAATTCTGGTAACTGCCGGAGCGACAAACATTCCGCAAAAATTATTGGAACAGCTGGCTGTCGGCGGCAAAATGGTAATTCCTGTAGGAGATTCCGAAATACAGGAAATGACGGTAATTGATAAATTATCTGAAAACAAATACAAAACCTCAACATTCGGAAAATTTTCATTCGTTCCGATGCTTCAGGGAGTAGAAAAATAATATCTTAAACGTGTTTTAAAATATTTAGTCGTTCCTTACAAATAAAAATATCAGCAATGATACGACGACATTGTTTCTATCAGTTTTGTTTTGACATAAAAGTAAGTAGCACCTCATTGCTTCGTCGCTGCGCTCCTCGCAATCCAGAAAAAACAACAAAAAAACAAACTTTCAGTTATTAATCGTTAAATTTTTTTGTCTTATAATTTATATTATAGGACAGGATAAATTATTGTATGATAGTATATTGTGAATTTATTTTAAAAATATTTTAAAATATGGAGTTTGTATTATCAAATATTTATTTAACTTTGCAAAAGATAATTTGTCCTATAATATAAATTATAAGACAAAAAAATTTAACAGTTGGTAACTGAAAAAATGTTTTTTTGTTGTTTTTTCGGATTGCTTCGTCATTTCATTCCTCGCAATGATGTGGTTGGTTTTTTTTGTTCGTCATCGCTTCGTCGCTACGCGCCTCGCAATGACGAAACAAAAAGAGAAAAAACCTGTTCCTGTTTTGCAGATTTTTAGCCTGCATGTATATAAAAGCGGTATTTTTATTCGGTAATTTGCAGTTATAAATATTTCTAATAAATGATTTCAATGCTTTTTAGGAGCGACTAATTAAAAAGAGTTTAAAACAGGTATTTATAAAACTCTTATATTTACCAATTCCCAACAATATTGGATTGAGCGTTATAAGAAAGGTGGAAATTCCGGCGCCGGTTACAGGTTCGTACAATCGCTTAGCGCAACAAACAGACTTGTCGGAGCGGCTGATTATCTGATTATTTTCCTCAAAATTTCGGCGGTATAACTGTTATTGCATTTTACAATTGCTTCGGGAGAGCCGCAGCACAGTACTTCTCCTCCGCGTTCTCCTCCATCTTTTCCCAAATCAATTATGTGGTCGGCAACTTTTATTACTTCCATGTTATGCTCAATTACGAGGACGGTATTGCCTTTGTCAACAAGTTTGTCGAGAACGCCAAGCAATAATCGAATGTCTTCAAAATGCAAGCCTGTTGTAGGTTCGTCGAGAATATAAAAGGTGCTTCCCGTATCGTTTTTTGCGAGTTCGGCGGCAAGTTTCACGCGCTGGCTTTCGCCTCCCGAAAGCGTGGTTGCCGGCTGCCCGAGCGTAAGATAACCAAGTCCTACATCCTGCAATGTTTTTAATCGCCGGTAAATATTCGGAAGTTTTGCAAAAAACTCGCAGGCACTGTCGATTGTCATATTCAGGATTTCGCTAATATTTTTTGCTTTGTAATAAACTTCAAGCGTTTCGCGATTGTATCTTTTTCCGTTGCAGGTATTGCATTTTACGTAAACGTCGGGCAAAAAGTTCATTTCTATTGTTTGCACGCCTGCGCCTTTGCAATCTTCGCAGCGTCCGCCTTTTACATTGAATGAAAAACGTCCTGCGCCGTATCCGCGAATCTGGGATTCGGGTATCTGTTCAAAAAGTTTGCGGATTTCGTCAAACACTTTTGTGTACGTTGCCGGATTTGAACGCGGCGTACGACCTATGGGCGACTGGTCGATCTGTATAACTTTGTCAATATGTTCAATTCCTTCGACAGAATCGAAAGATAAGGGATTTTGCTGCGAACGGTAAAAATGTTTACTTAAAACCGGCTGTAAGGTTTCGTTTATCAATGTTGATTTTCCGCTGCCCGAAACGCCTGTAACGCAGATAAATTTTTCGAGGGGAAAAGCGACATCAATATTTTTCAGATTATTGCCTTTTGCTCCGCGTAATACGAGCATTTTTCCCGAACCGCTGCGGCGTTTTTCGGGAATTTGAATTTTCATTTCTCCGGAAAGATATTTTGCCGTGAGCGAATCGATTTTTGCTTCTGCAAGCTGTTTTGGGTTTCCTTCAAAAAGTATTTCGCCGCCGTGTATTCCTGCGCGCTTGCCAACATCTATTACATAATCGGCTGCACGAATGGTTTCTTCATCGTGTTCGACAATAATTACGGAATTTCCTTCATCGCGAAGCAATTTCAAAGCATTTATCAATTTTTTATTATCGCGCTGATGCAGTCCAATGCTTGGTTCGTCTAAAATGTACAGTACATTGACTAGTTTGGAGCCAATTTGAGTTGCCAGCCTTATCCGCTGACTTTCACCGCCCGAAAGTGTGGATGTGGCGCGGTTGAGCGATAAATAATCCAAACCCGTGTCAATCAAAAACGAAAGGCGCACACATATTTCTTTTATTATTTCATGTGCAATGTTTTGCTGTCGTTTTGTCAGTTGCGTTTCGATATTTTGCATCCATTCGTAAAGCGTTTTTATATCCATTTCCGCTAAATCCGAAATATTTTTATCGCCTGTTTTGAAATATTGAGTTTGCTCGTTAAGCCGTCTTCCTTTACACACGGGACATTCGATATATTTAATGAATCTGTCAGCCCAGTTTTGCGACCATTCACTGCCTCTTGCCTGACGTTCGTTTATGAAATTTATAACGCCTTCGAAAGTAATGAAATATTGCGATGCTCCGCCTTGAATTCCATCTGCTTTGAACGCTTCGTCGGAACCGTAAAGTATAATATTAATCACATCGTCGGGAATATCTTTTATCGGGGAAGAAAGAGAAAGTTTGTATTTTCGGAGAATGATTTCGATTTGCGAAAATATCGACGAGTTTGTCTGTTGTCCGAGCGGTTCTATTCCTCCGTTTTTTATACTTTGTTTTGGATTTGGAATTATTTTTGAAATATCCATTTCGCTCACGGTGCCAAGTCCGTTACAGCGAGGGCAGGCGCCTTGCGGCGAATTGAACGAAAACGAATACGGCGCAGGTTCGCTGTACGAAATGCCTGTTGTGGGACACATTAAATTTCGGCTGTAATATTTTACCGCACCGGTTTCGATATCAATAACCATTATTGTGCCTTTACCGTGTGTCATTGCGGTTTTGACGGAGTTGAGCAAGCGTTTTTCATGTTTTTTTTCGGGTATCAGTTTGTCGATTACAATTTCTATAAAATGGTTTTTGTATCTGTCAACTTTCAATAATGGTTTAATTTCCTGCACTTTGCCATCAATTCGCACGTTGATAAATCCTTTTTTACGCTGCTGTTCAAACAGTTCTTTGTAATGACCTTTACGACCTTTCACCAATGGCGCAAGTATCATTATTTTTTTACCTGCGAAGTTTTTCATTATCATTGTCAGGATTTGCTCGCTGTTATAACGCACCATTTCTTCGCCCGTTTCTTTCGAATAGGCAATGGAAGCGCGGGCAAACAGCAGTCGTAAAAAATCATATATTTCGGTAATCGTTCCGACTGTCGAACGCGGATTGCGGTTTGTAGTTTTTTGTTCTATGGCTATAACAGGGCTTAAACCGCTAATGCTTTCCACGTCCGGGCGTTCCATATTTCCCACAAACTGACGCGCATAAGCCGACAGTGTTTCCATATATCTGCGCTGACCTTCGGCGTAAATCGTATCGAACGCCAGCGATGATTTGCCGCTGCCACTCAATCCCGTAATAACGGTAAGTTTATTTCGAGGAATCGTTACATCAACATTTTTCAGATTATTGGTTCGCGCTCCCGTGATTTTTATTTCTTTTTCTTCTGCCATTTATTCAAACATGCA
>JAIRKV010000169.1 GCA_031259935.1 Prevotellaceae bacterium
GGCAAATGCAAAAAATTAAGAAAATAATATCAAAAAAAAGCACTTTTTGAGCAAAAAATCACCAAAAAATCTAAAAACTCGCCTGAAAACATGTTTCAAAAATCAACTTTGACAAAAAAACTCAAAAGTTTTTTCGATAAATCAAGTTTATTGAGGTTTTGCAAAGGTCTCATAGTATATGTTGATAACTTTTTTCATCAAAAATTTGCATATTAACACAGTTCTTTGCGAGGGCGTTAGCCCGAAGCAATCCAGAAGCAAATGACATTTAAAGATTTAAAAATTAAAGAACAAACAAAATGAATAATAAAAAACAAAGAAAATATCCTGTCAGAGATAAAATGTTGGTAGAAATTTCATCGCAAGCAAAGATTACGTGCGGAGCAGCGACGGTTTTTCAAGTCATCTGCGGCAACCCGCACGTGCTGCATAAAGAGATGTCGTTTCTACCAACATTCTATCCCTGACAGGATATTATTTGTGCGTTATTGCGCAGCGATTTAAAGATTTAATTATTAAATGTCATTTTTTAAGGAGCGCCTGTTTATCCTGTTGCTGTTATTTTAACATTATATTCACTATTTTTTAATCCCAAAAATTACTGTTAGGTCAAAGTTTTTTCATCTTCATCTTCGCTGTCGATTTCGGTTTTGAAAATTTTGTATCCCAGCGCCGCTACCGTCAGGCTCATTACAGGACTTATGATGTTGAAAAAGCAGTAAGGCAGATACGTCAGCGTAGGAACGCCCAAAATGGTTGCCTGCGTCATTCCGCAGGTATTCCACGGAACAAGCGGCGATATCACCGTTACAGCATCTTCGGTTGTTCGACTCAGCAGGCGGCTTTCGTAGCCTTTCTTTTTATAAATATCCTTAAACATCTTTCCGTTGAGAACTATGGCAATATACTGGTCGGCGGTTGTGAGCGTCAAAAACAGCCCGCTGCCTACCGTGGCGGCTACCATGCTGACGGTTCGTTTTACCAAATGTATGAACGAGGAAGTAATACGCTTCAACATTCCGCTTGCCATCATCACGCCGCCAAAAACCATTGCGCAAATAATAAGCCATACCGTATTCATCATCCCTGCCATTCCTCCGGTCGAAACCAAATCGTTCAACTCGGCATATCCTGTTTCTACCGAAGTGCTTCCGTAAAAAATCATCAGAAAGCCTTTGAATTTTGATGCTATTCCCGATATTTCGAATCCCGATATTTCGTGTAGCAGATGCGACTGTGCAATAACGGCGGCAATGCCTGCCATTACAGCCGATAAAAACAGTGTGATTATTGCAGGAACCTTTTTGATAATCATAAAAAACGTAATGGCGGGAATTACCAGAAGCCATGCGGATATATTAAAAGTTTGCTCGAGCGATGCCGTATAAAGCGCCATTTTGTCGGTTGCCGTAACACTGTACGAAAATCCGGCAATACTGAAAATAATCAGTGCAATAATCATCGATGGTATCGTTGTTATCATCATGTAGCGGATATGTGTAAACAAAGGCGTATCGGTTACTGACGAAGCCAGAATGGTTGTATCCGACAGCGGCGAAATCTTATCGCCGAAATAGGCTCCCGAAACAATTGCGCCTGCAATCCATCCGGGCGAAAAACCCTGCACCTGCCCTATGCCCAGCAGTGCAACGCCTATTGTGGCAATAGTAGTCCACGAACTGCCTGTCATTACCGAAACAACAGCGCAAATAATGCATGTGGAAACAAGATAAAAACTCGGATGAATAATATGGATTCCGTAATATATGAACGTGGGAATTATCCCGCTAATCATCCACGTGCCCGACAGCGCTCCTATTATAAGAAGTATCAGTATGGCAGGCGAAATGCCCGAAATATTATCTACAATGGATTTCTCAATATCCGACCATTTGGTTTTACAGTAAAAAATGGCTATGGCACAGCAAATGGCAGCCGCAGTAAGCAAAATAATCTGATTGCCTCCCGACAGGGCATCGGCGCCAAACGTCCGTATGGTAACAAACAATAATACAACCAGCGTCAGCACAGGTATTAACGACAGCAAAATCGAAGGCTCTTTCACGTTCTTGTTCATATTACATATATTTATCGCAAAGTTAATATTAAATTTTCCAATTATGCACAAACCGATAAAAATTGTTTTTGCCCCGATTGCGGGCAATACCGCATGTTCGGAGAAATAAACATAACTTTCGCCGGTGCAAACGGAACTCTCGTTTGTACAAACGGAACTCTCGGTGGCACAAACGGAACTCTCGGTGGCACAAACGGAACTCTCGGTGGCACAAACGGAACTCTCGGTGGTGCAAACGGAACTCTCGGTGGCACAAACGGAACCCTCGGTGGCACAAACGGAACCTTCGTTGGTGCAAACGGAACCCTCGGTGCGGGTAAAAAAGCCTTACGGAAGTTTCCCGTGCGTTTAGCGAAACGAGGCGCAGTTTGATGCGGCATCTCGCCATGCCGAATGAAATTTATACCTTTCTTCTATAAATTCCGTATGACATTTTTGTCTGTTTGTGCGTAATCGAAGATTTTATGCTAACTTTGCTTCATGATTGAATATAAAAAATTTATACTGAAAAACGGATTGACATTGCTTGCGCATCGCGACAGGTCGAGCCCGATTGCTGCGGTTAATATGCTTTACAGGGTTGGAGCGCGCGACGAAAATCCCGAAAAAACAGGTTTTGCTCATTTGTTTGAACATTTGATGTTCGGCGGCTCGAAAAATGTAAAATCATTTGATGGCGAATTGCAGATTGCCGGCGGCGAAAACAATGCTTTTACATGCAACGACTATACAAATTATTACATAAGTTTGCCGAAAGAAAATATTGAAACTGCGCTTTGGGCAGAATCCGACAGAATGTTGTATCCCGATATTACACAGCAAAATATTGATACGCAGCGCAGCGTTGTTATCGAAGAATTTAATCAGCGATATTTGAATCAGCCTTACGGCGATGTGTGGCTGCTGCTGCGACCGCTGGCATACAAAGTTCATCCTTACCGCTGGGCAACCATAGGCAAAAACATTGAACATATAAAAAATGCGTCGCTCTGCGATGTTGAACGTTTTTTCGACCTGTATTATTCTCCAAACAATGCTGTTATCAGCATAGTTGCAGATATCGAGTATGAAAAAATTTACGACCTTGTCGAAAAATGGTTCGGTGAAATTCCACGCAGAGCGAATGTCGAGCGCCAACTGCCTGCCGAGCCGCAGCAGACGGAATTGCGCACGCTTGCGGTTGAACGCAATGTTCCGCTGACAAATCTGTACAAAGCCTATAAAATGTGCAATCGCGAAAATCCCGATTATTATGTCTGCGATTTGCTCACCGATGTGCTTGCAGGCGGAAAATCATCGCGACTGTATCGAAATTTGGTTAAAAATACAAATCTGTTTGCAGGCGCAAATGCATTCATTTCGGGCGATATCGACGAAGGACTGTTAACAGTTTCGGCGCGTTTGCTTCCTGATGTCGATGTGGAAAAAGCCGAGGCGGCAATTAGTAATGAAATAGAAAAGATGCGTACGGAATGCGTCTGTGAATACGAACTTGAAAAAGTTAAAAATAAAATGGAAGCATCGCACATATATTCCGAAACAGGCATTTTGAATAAGGCAATGATGCTTGGTTATTATGAAATGCTCGGCAATGCCGACTTGATAAACGACGAACTCAAATATTACCGCTCAGTTACGGCAGACGATATTATGCGGGTATCCGAAAATGTATTTTCAAACGAACGGTGTTCAGTGCTTTATTATAAAAGCGACGGTCGAAATAATTTTTAAAATGCAGGTATAATGAATGATATTGTGAAATTAAACAGAAGTGTTGCCCCCGAAATTAAGTTACCTGACGGAATACTCTTACCTGCCGTAAATGATATTCGTTTACAAAACGGCTTGTCGCTTTCGGTAATAAATACGGGAACTGCCGATATTTTGCGTTTCAGCATTGTTTTTGATGCCGGAACCCGTTATCAGCCGCAATTTCTTGTTGCCGCTTCAACGCTGAGGATGTTAGCCGAAGGAACCGAAAAATACAAATCGGAAGAAATTGCCGAACAGATTGATTTTTACGGAGCATCTGTCGATTTTGATATCGACAGAGACTGGTCGTGCGTTACATTTTATTCGCTTGTGCGGCATTTTGAAAAAATTATGGAAATAGCCGAACAGATCATAAAATATCCTGTATTTCCCGAAAAGGAATTGAATATTTACAAACAGAATCAAAAACAGCAAATGATTATCGAGCGTACAAAAGTTTCGACGCTCGCCCGCGAAGCGTTTGTATCCGCACTGTTCGGCAAAAATCACTGTTATGGCTCTTTTGCTCAACCCGATGACTACGACAGGTTAAATTCTTCAATGTTAAGCGAATTTCATGAAAAATATTATTCAAGCAGCAATGCTTTCATTGTTGTATCGGGAAAAATCTCCGAAAAAGAAATACAAATAATATCCGACACTTTTGGAAAAAAAACATGGGGAAATCCTCAAAAAGCGGAACCCGAGCGGCAAAAAATTGTTACCTCGCCCGAAAAAACAGTTTATATTTCAAAACCCGACAGCGTGCAATCTGCAATTCGCATCGGAAAAGTATTATTCAATAAAAATCATCGCGACTATTGCGGAATGTTTTTTCTTAACACTGTTCTCGGAGGATATTTCGGCTCGCGCCTTATGAAAAATATTCGCGAAGAAAAAGGTTATACTTACGGAATATATTCAAACATAGTATGTATGCGGGATTCCGGCTATTTGACAATTTCAGCCGAAGTCGGTAACGAATATGTAAAATCGACACTGGAAGAAATAAAAAATGAAATTTTACGGCTTCAACAGCAAAAAATCACAAAAGATGAATTATCTTTGGTGAAAAATTATATAATCGGAGATATACTTCGTTCGATGGATGGAGCATGGAAAATTGCTGACATATACATAGATGTGCGACAGATAAACTCAAACTTAAAACACATGGAACAGATATTCGATGAAGCATTGAAAATAAGTCCCGACAGAATATTGGATTTGGCAAACCGGTATCTGGATACGGCTACATTAACAACAATAATAGCAGGGAGAGGCTGAAATGAAAAATTTAATAAGAATTATTTTAATCACGGCGCTGACGGTCATATCAACGGCGATTACAAGTGCGCAATGCCTGCCGCCGCCGCCGATAATCGAAAGCATAACGGTTGTTCCGAATACTAACGGAAATGTAACTTTAAGATGGCATGGCAATCCGGATGATACCTGTATTACAACAGGATACGAAATATATAAACATAATTATAATACTAACCAATTTGATTTTTTAGTATTGGTTTCAGCAGGAACAACAAGTTATACTGAAATAAATGCAGGCGCAGACATGCGCCCGCAAATTTACAGAATGACAACAAAAGCAGGACCGGCAGGCAACGAACATTCCGAAAATCATCATTCGGTTTTTCTCAATCACGTATTACATTATGATCCGTGTGAATTTACGGCAAC
>JAIRKV010000234.1 GCA_031259935.1 Prevotellaceae bacterium
TGTATAAAATGGCGCCGAAATAGATTGTCGTATTCCCATATTTTGTTCCGTATAAAAATGTGAACCTGAAAATGAACAACAAACAATAAAAATGCCCTTTACGGGACAGGCGTCATTGCGAGCGAAGCGACGAGGCTATGACGAACACAAAAGAAAGAAAAAACCCGATTTCTGATTTGCCGATTTGTAGCCTGTGTGTACGTAAAACACGGTATTTTATTCGATAATTCACCTGATTTATAATAGATTGTTTCAATATTTTTTAAGGAGCGACTGAATACAGGTTTTGACGTTTATACGGAAGTTCCGAGAAAGCAGGGTGAAAATTATAAACCGTTTTTACAATAAAAAACTTGGCGGATTTTATTTCCGCCAAGTTTCTAAATTAGAAAAATTAAATTTTAATCTACTTTTTAATTGCCGATATAATCTTATCTTCATAGAAAAGAACAATCGCAACAAGAATTATTAAAATCAATCCAACGCCTATGCGTGCCAGCCATTCTGCAAATGTCAGTACTATACCGACAATTACAGCCAGTTTGGCTAATCGTGATAAACTGAATTTAGGCAATACTTCAATATCTTTTGTAAAAGTAACAAAAATTAATGCCGCAGCGCCTAATAAAGTTACAACAATAGCCAATATTCCAAGAACATCTGCTTTAAATAAACCAAATCCGCTAATACCTCCAATAAATGGTAAGAAACAGAAAATAATTATCAGCACACCGCAGATAAGTTTGAAAAATTTTGTTATTTGTTCCATAACTCGTTATTTTTTATATAAGACAATAATATTTTTATCACCCGCAAAGATAATAATTTTTCTCAATAATGTTACATTTTTAATAAAAAAACTATCTTTGCAATAAACAAACAAAAATACTATGGATGATTTTTCCAAATTTATTGCAGATTTATCTTCGTGGCTGTGGGGCTGGCCTCTTTTAATACTTCTTTTTGGAACTCACGTTTTTTTAACGTTCAGGCTTGGTTTTATACAAAGATATACGGGCAAAGCGATTCGCCTTTCGGTGATGCGCGACAAAGATTCGCACGGAGACGTAAGTCAGTTCAGCGCACTGGCAACGGCGCTTGCCGCAACAATAGGAACAGGAAATATCGTAGGCGTTGCCACGGCAATTGCGCTCGGCGGTCCGGGTGCAATATTGTGGATATGGCTGACAGGTTTTTTAGGAATATCAACAAAATATGCCGAAGGACTGCTTGCCGTGAAATACAGAACGGTTCGCAAAGATGGAAGCATTGCCGGAGGTCCGATGTATTATTTGCAGTATGGATTAAAAAACAAAAAACTCGGTAAAATTTCAGGAATAATGTTTGCCGCATTTGCAGCGCTGGCGGCTTTCGGTATCGGCTCGTCAACGCAATCAAACTCAATAAAGGACGCTGTATTTACAACATTCAAATTTGCCTCCGAAATAAATGTTTTCGGAATTATTGTCGAAACCAAAATACTGATAGGGATTGCGCTGGCAATAATTGCAGGAATGGTAATCGTAGGTGGAATAAAAAGTATTGCGCGGGTATGCCAAAAAATAGTGCCTTTTATGGCGTTTTTTTATGTTACGGGATGTTTGATAATATTAATTACCGGCTACGAAACATTAATCGACAGTATAAAATTAATTTTTAATCAGGCATTTTCGTTCGAAGCGGTCGGCGGTGGAACTGCCGGTGTGGTAATAATGCTTGCCGCACGTTACGGAGTTGCCCGCGGACTGTTTTCAAACGAATCGGGACTTGGCTCTGCCGCAATTGTTGCCGCAGCCGCACGCACGCGCAATCCTGTTCGACAGGCGCTGGTTTCTTCTTCGGGAACGTTTTGGGATACTGTTATAATTTGCGCCCTCACAGGTTTAACAATAATAAATACAGGAGCATGGGAATCTAACCTCACAGGTTTTAGCTTAACGCAACTTGCCTTTTCAAAAATTCCTTTCGGCGAAACGGTTCTCGGACTGTCGCTTTTAATGTTTGCTTTTACAACAATCATAGGATGGTCGTATTACGCAGAAAAATCAATAGAATATCTTTTAGGTAAAAAATCAATATTACCTTACAAAATCGCCTATTTGATAATGGTTTTCACAGGAGCGGTGTTTTCGCTGGATTTGATTTGGAATTTTGCCGATATTACCAACGGATTGATGGCGATACCAAATCTTATTGCCTTAATTTTGTTGAGCGGAACAGTTGCAGCAGAAACAAAAAAATACATGAAGAACATCAATAAACATTCGGATGATGAGATAATAATGCATTAAAACACAGTTTGAAATTGCAGTCGGCGCTCCTTACTAATGAGTCGTTCCTTATAAATAAAAAAATCAGCAATAATACGACATTATTTCTGTCGGTTTTGTTTTGACATAAAAGCAAAAAGCACGTCATTGCGAGGAGCGCAGCGGCTTAATAATTTAAATATTTAAAGATTTAAAAATTTAAAGGACGTCATTGCGAGGAATGAAACGCCGAAACACAAAAACCTTATTTCCACCTTATTTCAAAAACAAAACAACCTTAGTAGAGCAAAAGATAACACACACCCGCCAACCTTATTACCTTATTGTTCATTTGTTTCCTGCATCCCGGCGGGATACATCGCTCGATAGAAATTTTACCTCAACCAAAGGTTACGTGCGGAGCAGCGGCGGTTTTTCAAGTCATCTGCGGCAACCCG
>JAIRKV010000024.1 GCA_031259935.1 Prevotellaceae bacterium
GCAAAAAGCGAATTCCATATGGCTTCAGCCGTAGCTTCAATCGTTGCTTCAAAAAGCGCCGACATGGCTTTGTTGTGCAAAAGTACGGGCGTATAATATGCCGTGCGTTCGTCAATCAAATTTTCTTTGCAAACCGAAATGGCAATTACATAATCACCACTGCCACTGGCTGCTATTCCGCCTGTTTTTGCAAGTCCGAACATTGCACGTTTTGCCATTCTTTCGAGATTGCGTGCATCAACGGGAGCATCTGTGATTACAACAATCATACACGAGCCGTCGGAATTAAGTGAATTATCTTTTTCAACAGCGTTTTTGAAACTGTATTGTCCGAGTTTTTTTCCTACAGGCGTTCCGTTAATTTCAAGTATGCCGTCGAAATTTGATTGAACCAGTACACCAACGGTATAATTTCCGTAAGCCGATGGCAATATTCGTGATGATGTGCCTGTGCCTCCTTTGTAACCGAAACATTGAGTTCCTGTTCCGGCGCCAACATTTCCTTCGGCAACCGGACCATCTTTTGCTGCAAGAATTGCATCAATAACGTGCTGAGAAGTTATATGCCTTTTGCGTATATCATTAAGTCCTCCGTCGTTGGTTTCGCCTGCAATACTGTTCACGGATTTTACATTTTCATTGCCTTTTTGTGTAATTGTATACGTAACAAGTCCTTCGATTGCCTGTGCAACGCTCAGTGTGTTGGTTAATATTACCGGCGTTTCTATGTTGCCCAATTCGCAAACTTGCGTATAGCCTGCGATTTTTCCGAATCCATTGCCTGCATATATTGCCGCAGGACATTTTTTTTGAAAAATATTTTCTTCGTGAGGTACAATGGCTGTAACTCCCGTACGAATATCGGTTCCTTCTATCAACGTTACATGTCCTACTTTTACGCCTGCAACATCTGTAATGGCGTTGTGTTTTCCTGTTTTAAAAATACCGGGTTTTATTCCGTAATCACGCAATCGTTTTTGTGCAAAAATATTTATTGAAAGCGCTGTAATAAAAATTAATAATATAAACTTTTTCATAAGTATTTATTTTATTTTAATCTGTTTTCTTGAAAATTAGGGATGTTTATTTGTTAATATACCTGTTGATACTTTAATCCGCAGGTTATTTTTTTATTCGGGTTAAATAATGTTTTTTAAAAGGTTAAGCGATATGCGCAACAGTACGAATTGAAACTTATCGTCATGTTTGCCGAATATCGCTTAACATTATTTTTATATTATGTTTATTCTTCGCTCATATAGGAATAATCTACCTGCGTGGCCGGATTGTATGTTTCTTTGATTGCCTGCGGACTTACCCAGCGCATGAGATTTGTATGAAAACCTGCCTTGTCGTTTGTTCCCGAACGGCGCGCGCCGCCAAACGGCTGCTGTCCTACAACTGCTCCTGTCGGTTTGTCGTTTATGTAAAAATTACCGCAGGCGTATTTCAAAATTTCTTCGCCTTGCCGTATTGCGTAGCGATCGATGGCAAACAATGCTCCCGTAAGCGCATAAGGTGATGTCGTATCGCATAGGTGAAGAGTTTCTACGTATTTGTCATCATCATAAACGTAAACGGTAAGCACAGGACCAAAAATTTCTTCTTCCATGCTTGCAAAATGCGGGTCGTGTGCCAGAATGACTGTCGGTTGAACAAAATAGCCTTTTGACTTGTCGCCTTCGCCGCCGATTACGATTTCTGCCGATTCCGATTTTTTTGCTTTTCCGATATACGACATTATTGTGTCAAACGATTTTTCATCAATAACGGCATTCATCAAATTTCTGAAATCGCATACATCTCCGATTTTTATTTTTGAAGTCATGTCTTTTAATATTGTCAATAAACTGTTCCACATTGATTTTGGAACGTAAGAGCGCGACGCTGCCGAACATTTTTGTCCCTGATATTCAAACGCTCCTCTGACCATAGCCGCAGCAACTTCTTCAACGTTTGCCGAATTATGAACGAAAATAAAGTCTTTTCCGCCTGTTTCGCCTACAATTTTGGGATATGTACCGTAGCGTTCGATATTGTTTCCTATTATTTTCCAAAAATTGTCGAATGTTGACGTTGAGCCTGTGAAATGTACGCCTGCAAATGCCTTATGATTAAAGACCACATCGCTTATGACGCTTCCCTGTCCCGGAACGAAATTTATAACTCCATCGGGCAATCCTGCTTCCCTGTATACCTGCATCAGGTAGTAATTCGACAAAATGGCTGTTGTGGCTGGTTTCCATACTGTAACATTTCCCATAATTACAGGCGCCATATTCAAATTACAGGCAATTGCCGTAAAATTGAACGGAGTGATTGCATAAACAAAACCTTCAAGCGGTCGGTATTCCAGTCGGTCGAAATGCGAATTTTCGGATTTCGGCTGGTCTTCGTAAATCATTGAAGCAAAATGCGCATTAAACCGTAAAAAGTCTATTGCTTCGCAGGGACAGTCTATTTCCGCCTGATACGGATTTTTGCTTTGCCCGAGCATTGTAGCGGCGCTCAACAGGCAACGATATTTTTTTGAAATAAGTTCGGCTATTTTCAGCGATACTGCTGCCCGTTCGGTCCAGGGCAGGCTCGACCATGCTTTTCTTGCTTCGACAGCGGCATTTACAGCCATCTCGACTGTTTCTTTGGTGGCTTTGTGATAAGTTGCAAGCACATGACTGTGGTTGTGAGGCATTACAACTTTTCCCAAATTGCCTGTTTTCACTTCTTTTCCGCCTATTATCAGGGGAATTTCAATCGTAGTCGAAGACTGGCGTTTCAGTTCGTCTTTCAATTTTTTGCGTTCCTCGCTTTGAGGCAAATATCCGTAAATGGGCTCATTCTGCGGACGTTCAAATTTAAAAATAGAATTATTCATAATTTTTACTTTAGATTTTATTAAAATGATATTATTTTGCACAAAGGTAGCATAAAATTTTCAATTATACGCAAACGTATTAAAATTACAGGGCGCGGTAGATTCAAGTATCAAATGCAACAGGATTATTCACTGCGGAGGAAAATACCTTCCAGGGCGAGTCAAAGTTAAGTAATTTTCTTGGTCTGCGGTTAATTTTATAGAGACCTTTGCAAAAGTACAATAAAGTTGATTTGTTGAAAAAATTTTTGAGTTTTTTTATCAAAGTTAATTTTTGAAACATGTTTTCAGGCGGTTTTTTAGATTTTTTGGTGATTTTTT
>JAIRKV010000035.1 GCA_031259935.1 Prevotellaceae bacterium
GGGAGAAGTTCGCAGTTTTCAGGACCGCTGGGCAGGCGGCATCGACCATTATATCGCATGGCTCAAAGAACGTGTGATAGAAATGTATCGAGTGCTGAAACCAACCGGCAGTATTTTCCTGCACTGCGACTGGCACGCAAGTCATTATATCAAAGTAGAAATTCTGGATAAACTTTTCGGCAAAAATAATTTTCGAAATGAGATTATCTGGAGTTATAAACGCTATACTGCTACAAGTAAAAAATTCCAAAACTTGCATGACGCCATTTTTTGGTACACAAAAGGCAATGTGTATATATTCAACGAAGATAGAGAAGAGTATGGCGAAAATTCGGGAAAAATGGACAGTCATTATAAACAAGACGAAGATGGCAGATGGTACAGATGGCAAAAACGGAAAAATCAGGAACCGTATAAAATATATTTATCCGAAGGCAGAAGAGTTGGAGATGTCTGGGATATACCGATCATCAATGCTTCGTCCAAAGAACGCATCGGTTATCCGACCCAGAAACCCTTTGCCTTGCTTGAGCGAATTATCAAATGCGCCAGCAACGAAGGCGACTTCGTACTTGACCCGTTCATGGGCGGTGGCACCACGATTGCCGTTGCCGACAAACTGAATCGAAAATGGACAGGTATCGACCAGTCAGTGCAGGCGGTGAAAGTAACGGAATTGCGGCTGCATCAGCAAACGGATTTGTTTACGAGTATCTATGCCAATTCATACACATTGCAGTTACACAAATATGATTACGACACGCTACGTAATAAAGATGCTTTTGAGTTTGAAAGTTGGATTATAGGACAGTTTGGCGGCGTGAGCAATGACAGGCAACGTAACGACTTCGGATTAGACGGCAAAATGTTGGACAATACGCCCATTCAGGCAAAACGCTCGGAAAACATCGGACGCAATGTGATTGACAATTTCTTTTCGGCTATCCAGCGTTACGACAAAAAACTGTTTGACAAAAACATTGCCGAAAGAAAACCTGTCGGTTATATTATTGCATTTTCGTTTGGCAGAGGCGCGATGCAGGAAGTTGCACGGCTGAAAAATCAGGAGAACATCATTATACAACTTGTGACGGTTGACAGTATTATTCCCATTTCCAAAAAGCCGATTATCAGGATTGAAGTAAACGAACTTTCGCGGGAAGCGAGCGGCGTTCGTGAAATAGAGTTTATCGCAAGCGGCGAAAGTCCTTCCGGCATCGAATTTTACAGTTGGGATTTTGATTACGATGCCGACAAAGGATTCAAATCGTCTGTAATCAGGGATACTAAAGGCAAACAGCAATGTCATCTGCAAGCAGGAATTTATCATGTCGCCGTAAAAGCGGTGGACAACGACGGTCTGGAAAACGTCGAAACAATAAAACTGAAAGTAAACGGAATTATTGAAATGACAGAATAAACTTTTCGCATATCAATTATCTTTACTAATTTTACAGCCTGATAACAATTAATAAGTGCAATGACAAATAATGTTCAAACCATAACCGCTTTGCGAAAATCGACAAACGATAATTTCGGATTTTTCTATTTGCTCAACAAACTGGATTTGAAATCTTCATTATCGCGGCGCTGTCTGTATTCGTATAAATTCATAACCGAAAAAGATAAACTCGAAAATGAATTTAATAAAATCGAAGAAACAATATCTTTACTTGAAAAACCTCAAAATGATAAAATATTTTCGGACATTGAAAATAAACTTTCGCAGGTTTTGGATATTGATGTAACATTGCAGAATCTTGCAAATTCGATGGTTTTGAGCGATATGGAACTGTTTGAAATAAAAAAGTTTGCAATAATTGCCGATGATATAAAACAACTTTTGTCTGAATTCAATTTGATTGATTTGCCCGATTTGTCGGCTGCAATAAATATCCTCGACCCCGAAAAAACGCGAATGGCAACATTTTATATTTACGATGCCTATTCGGCAGAACTTGCAGCCTTGCGTAAATTGCTGAAAGGAAAAGCCGAAAATCAATCGATTGAATCATATCAAAAAATAATTGAAATAGAAGATGAAATTCGTAAACAACTTTGTGCAAAATTACAGATATACAGTTGTGATTTGAGTACGGCATTGTCGAAAACCGCATATATTGACCTGCTTCTGGCAAAAGCAAAACAGGCAAAAAACGAGCATTTTTGCAAACCTTTGATTGTTGATAAAAACACATCCTACAAAGCCTTGTTCAATCCGCAGTTAAAAGATTTGTTGCACAGTCAAGGCAAAAAATATCAACCCGCAGATATTTCATTCGGACAGTATCCGACTTTGATTACAGGTATAAACATGGGCGGCAAAACCGTTCTTCTGAAAACGCTTGCTCTGGCGCAATATCTTTGCCAGTACGGATTTTATGCACCTGCAGCCAAAGCCGAAATTGCACTTGTCGATAAAATAATGATCAGTATGGAAGACGGGCAGAATCATTTGCAGGGATTGTCGTCGTTTGCCGCAGAAATGAAAAATGTGAACAAAATATTGTCCGAAATTCATACGGATAAACATTTGCTTGTATTGATAGACGAACTTGCCCGCACAACAAATCCTGCCGAAGGCAGCGCCATAGTAAATGCATTGCTTGATATTTTCTGCGAACACAAGGTTTGCAGTTTTATCACCACGCATTACGATAAAATTACATCTGCCTGTCGCCGCCTGCGCATAAGCGGATTGACAGATACCGATAAACCGATAGATGAAAAAAATATAGACAGTTTTATTGATTATTCTCTTGTTGAAGAAACCGAAACAAACGCTCCGCGCGAAGCAATACGCATAGCCGAAATACTTGGAGTGAACGATGAATTGATAAAACGGGCAAGAAATAAAATGAGGAAATAAATCAAGTAAATTAAATATGTAATAATAAAATAAATATGCAAAAAAGTAAAATAGGATTGGATTTTGAAAAAGTTAAACATGCAAAACAGGTTGCCAAAAATATTGCAGATGATGTGCAGAAATTTGTCGAAAACTATACGACAGTTGCCGTAGAACGTAGCGTTTGCCGTCTTTTGGGCATAGATGGAGTTAATGAAAACGATGTTCCTCTGCCAAACGTTTTAATCGACGAAATCAAAGAAAAAGGAGTTTTGGGCGAAGGCATAATGTTTTTTACAGGCAATGCAATGCTCGAAACAGGTTTGAATCCTCAGCAGATAGCCGAAAAAGTTGCGAAAAACGAACTTGAAATAACAAAGTTGCCCGTTCACTCGCAATCCGAAATCGAAGCGGCGTTAAAACCCGTTACAGATGCGACTGTTGAACGTATCAACAAACGCAAAGCCCGGCGCCGTCATTATTTGGAAACTATCGGCGAAGGTTCAAAACCATATCTTTATGTAATAGTTGCAACAGGAAATATTTACGAAGATGTTGTTCAGGCGCAGGCAGCGGCGCGTCAGGGAGCAGATATTATCGCAGTTATTCGTACAACAGGTCAAAGTTTGCTCGATTATGTTCCTTACGGAGCAACAACCGAAGGTTTCGGCGGAACTTATGCGACTCAGGAAAATTTTCGCATAATGCGTACCGCACTCGACGAAACAGGCGAAGAAACAGGCAGATACATTCGACTGTGCAATTACTGTTCAGGATTGTGCATGCCCGAAATTGCGGCGATGGGAGCGCTCGAAGGCTTGGATGTTATGCTTAATGATGCTCTTTACGGAATTTTGTTTCGCGACATCAACATGCAGCGAACGCTTATAGATCAATATTTTTCGAGAATTATCAATGGTTTTGCAGGAGTGATAATAAATACCGGCGAAGATAATTACCTGACCACAGCCGATGCTTACGAACAGGCGCATACGGTTTTGGCTTCGGACTGTATAAACGAACAGCTGGCGCTTATTGCAGGTTTGCCCGAACAGCAAATGGGTTTGGGACATGCCTTCGAAATGGATCCGCAACTCGAAAACGGTTTCCTTTACGAATTGGCACAAGCGCAAATGACGCGTGAAATATTCCCAAATGCGCCGCTCAAATATATGCCGCCTACAAAATTTATGACAGGCAACATTTTTCGCGGACACATTCAAGATGCGCTTTTCAATATGATAGGAATTTGGACAAATCAGGGTTTGCAACTACTCGGAATGCCAACCGAAGCAATTCATACTCCGTTTATGAGCGACCGTTATCTGTCAATTGAAAATGCCAAATACATATTCGGTAACATGAAAAATATAGGCGATGAAATAGAGTTCAAAAAAGATGGCATGATGCAAACTCGAGCGCGAAAAGTGCTTGATGATGCAATCGCTCTGCTCGAAACGCTTGAAAAAGAAAGTTTGTTTACCGCTTTGGAAAAAGGAATATTCGGCGATGTAAAACGTTCAAAAACAGGAGGCAAAGGATTGGATGGAGTAGCGCCAAAAGGTAAAAAATATTTTAATTCTTTTATTAATCTGATGAAGAAAAACGATCTTGTTTAACAACTTTCGGCTCACCGGCAAAATCCTGTGTCTGTGAATAAATTTTTTATTGAGGCGCAACGGCTGACCTGTTCAACCGACAAAGACAACGCAAAACCGGGCGAAAGAAAGCCATAAAAAAACGACTGCGCAACCGTTCAAAAATAGCTGCGCAGAAAATTGCAAACGGCTGCGCAGGAAAAAAAATTATCTGCGCAGAAAAATTTAAACGGGTATTTT
>JAIRKV010000080.1 GCA_031259935.1 Prevotellaceae bacterium
ATTTCGCCGGTAACGACATTAAGTCGATACGGCTCAAAAACCTGTTTGTTGTTTTTGTTCATGGTGATGATAACGAAATCTTTCTGTTCTTTCAGCATATTGAGGATTCCGGCTCTTACATCTTCAAAAGGCGTAAGGTCGATATTGTTTGTTCCGTCAAGATTCACAGCATAAATATGGTAATTTTCGTTACCGCCTTTGTCCTTCAGGTAAACTAAACGTTCGTCGTTTACCCAGCCATAACCGCGGACAAGTTCTTCTTTTTCTTCGATAACCCGTTGCGATTTTCCGGTAGCAACATCTTTCACAAAGACATGCCGCTTGTTGTTTTCGTCTTTTTCTCTGTACGACATGTACTTCCCGTTAGGCGAAAGTTGAAACGACGAGGCTTTGGGACGCGCGAAATAATCTTCGACCCGATATTTGAAATCGCCTTTGTCGTAATCGATAAGTTTGGCGAGTTCTTCGTCGGTCGAAGGCAGCGAAGCGTCGCCGGGCAATTTGCTTTCGAATTTAGTCAATGTCAAAGGCAATGTTTCTCCTGCCTGTTCCAAAGTTCCTTCAATCGTTTCACCTTTCAATGTACCTTTATACGATAATTGAAGTTGTGCCGACGATAAAGTCAATTCACCGTTTACAAATTCGGTTTTTTCGATTGCAATTCCCGAAGCGCTCTGCATGGGAATATCAATTGTAGTCGAATATGTTCCGCTGTCTTCTTCTATATGGAAAATCAATTCCATATCTACGCTCTGTACGTTTAACGTACCTTTCCAGTTTCCTGTGATTTCCTGTGTTTTTTTTGTTGTCATGGTTGTTAATAATAAAATTACCACTAAAGCCAACGCTATCAATACACTTATCGATAGCAATAATTTTTTTGTTGTCATATCTATCTTATTTTTGATGTTTATTTAATCTTTTCTAAATTCCAGAATATCTCCCGGCTGGCAATCAAGTTCCTTGCATAATACATTCAGCGTATTGAAACGTATTGCCTTTGCTTTTCCCGTTTTCAGTATCGAGAGATTTGCCTGTGTAATGTCCACTTTTTGCGAAAGTTCGCCTAACGATATTTTCCGTTTCGCCATCATTACGTCTAAATTTACAATAATAGCCATGTTTCTAAATAGTTAAATCCTGTTCTTCTTTCATATTTTTAGTATATCGCAATATTTCGGAAAGAATAAGCAATACTAATCCGATAAAAAATGATGAATAATTAAAATCGTTCATATAAGCCTTGTAATCTTTTATCTGTAAATAAAAATCAGTTGATATGGTTGCCGTTAAACTTATAAAAACAGTAATTACAAATACTAATAATAAAATCAACGATATTTTTTTGATTCTCTTGATGTTTTCAATACTGTAAAATTTGTTGTGCGAGATTGATTTCATTATTTTATATCCGACAAAAGGAATATATACGAAAAAGGCAAGCATAATTAAGCCCGATATATTAGCCGCTATGTTCATTATTTTCAGATAAATCGGAACATTTTCGGGCGATTCGGGTATAAATGCGATTATCTGTCTGAGTTCGAAAGGTATTTCTTCGCCTGTTTTTTCGTTAAGTACGGCAGATGGAAAAGTTATAGAACCGGCAACAGGCTTCATGTAACTTGCACAAACATTGAAATTAATGTTACCGCTCTTTCCCTGTTGATAGCCAAGTTCAAAACCTGCTATTGCCAGTTTTCCCGAGTCATACGTATTGTGTATGAAAAATACAACATAGATGATTGCCAGACATAAACTGTATATCTTTAATTTTTTGTTCATATTTCAATTTTATTTTTCATCATGCAAATTCTGTTTTTTGATATATAAATTATCCATATCAATATTTATTTATTGTTTTTCGATATGCAAAGGTAGATGTATTTTTAAGATATAAGTATTAAAAAATATTAAAACAGTGATTTTTTTACGTCAAAAAAAGATTTACCAAATTACCTTATTTTTGATTTGTTACCTGCATCCCGTCGGGCTGCATCGCTCGGTAGAAATTTCATCGCAACAAAGATTACGTGCGGAGCAGCGGCGGTTTTTCAAGTCATTTGCGGCAACCCGCACGTGATACACAAAGAGATGTGGTTTTTACCGAGCGACGCATTCCTAACGGAATGCAATCCGGAAAAAATTGTCCGAACTTTGATTTATATGATTAAAATGATTAATAATGAAAAAACAAAAAATAAAAATATCCCGCAGGGATAGAATGTTGGTAGAAAAAATAATAATTCCGGATTGCTTCGCTTCGCTCGCAATGACGAACAAAAAGAAGAAAAAATCTGTTCCTGTTTTGCCGACTTTTAGCCTGTATGTACGTAAAACACGGTATTTTTATTCGGTAATTTACATTTATAACTTTTTTATAACAAATGATTCCGGTGTTTATTAAGGAGCGACTAAAAATTGACGGAAAAACATAAAATTCTATCCATCAATATTTGCTGTTTGGATATGCATTTGATATTTTGCGAATTATAATCCTCTAATGAATGTGTACCACAATTCGTCTCGCAGTTTATTCCATGCATCGAGCGTTTCGGTCGAAAACGAATTGAGATATTCTGTTAAATATTTTTGAAAAGCATGTTTACCCTGTTCTTTCAATATTTTCATCGATTCGCTGTCGATTTTGTTCTGTTCTTCAAACATTTTATCTTCAAAATCATCTCTCATTTTTTCAAGTTTTTTGCGCGATTCCTGCCAGCGAATTGTAGCCAGCTTGTTTGCCTGTCGATATATCCATGCGGCAGCATCTGCGATAAAGCGTTTATGTCCGGAAAGTTGAAATAATTTCGGCGTTTGCAGAATATTTGCATAAACAGGAAAACGCGGACTTTGAGCCGGATTGTCGTTTGCAAAATAGGCAACGCAGGCAATTTCATCGGGCACACTGTTGCGTATTTGAATAACGTGAGCATAAGAACATTGCGGAACGGCAATATTGCGAACTCTGACAACGGAGCTGTCTTTGATTGCATTTATGCTTGCAATCATTTGTGTAGACATCCATGGATTGGCATAATCGCTTTTCACAAGTTCCGTTTCTTCGCTGTTCGGTTTTTTACGTTTTACCAACAGATTTTTTGTCATGTCATATTCCGTATCTTCGTATGTCGAGCGAAAAAATTTAAGCACATCGCGTACCGATACAGGTTTTTCTGGTTTTACCGAAAAGGGAAGTTCTTCATCCTGTAAGGATAAATTCAAAGATGGAGCCACAGAACTCAAAACAAACCACTCGCGTATCGAAAAAGGTTTTTTGCCGCCGTATGCTTTCCAGAATTTGAAAGTTGACTTTCCGTCCCAAAAATTTAATTTTTTTGCAACTTCGAACACATTATCCGATACCATGAAATTATCTTTGTCATCAGGGTTTATTTCTGCAATTCGAGGAATATTTGCCGACACTCCTACATGGTCGTCGGGAATACGCTGTGCTGCCCAAACTCCGCCTGTTTTATCCTTTCCTTCGCCGAAAATTTCGAAATGCCAGACTTCGTTTTTGTCGGCAACAGTAAGGCATTCGCCGGTATCGGCATATCCGTACTGTTTCACAAGTTGTCCCATAAGTTGAATTGCTTGACGCGCGGTAGTGCAACGTTGTAAAACTATGCGTTGAAGTTCTTCGATATAAAACATTCCTTTTTCATTTTCAAGTTCTTTACGTCCTTCGATAGTAGTTTCGCCTATTGCCAGATTTTTTTCGTTCATACACGGATAAGCCGTATAAAGAAAGGCAAATGTTTCTTCCGCTTCGGGAATTTCACCTTTTATTTCCAGTGAAACTTCAAAATCGGCATTGTTTGTTTGAGGCTTATGCTCTGCAAGTTGTACTTGTGTAATTTCGTCCATGCTTTCGGTGAATAATGTTCCTTTTAATATTTTGGTAACATCTCCTTTTTTATGCTTTTGAGCAGGCATAATATTCATCCATGTGCGATAACGTCCATCGCAGGTATGACTTGTAATAACGGAACCATCGGCGCTTGCTTTTCTGCCGACCATAATACTTGTACAGCTTCCGTAAAATTCTTTATCGTCGCATTGACTTTTAATGTTTAATGTAATTGTTGAAATTAAAATTACTGATAGAATTAGTTTTTTCATATTTTTTATTTTTTATCTATAATATTTTTTCCTATTGCACATTTCAGGCATTGTTTATTGTTGCAGTATACGGTTTTCAACTGAATAAGCGCCTGCGAATAAAAGGCATTTTCAACTTTAACACCCATGCTTTCCCAGCCTGCTGCAATATTGTTTTTTTCGGGCGAAATTATTTCAAGCAAATCAAACGCTTTTTCCGAATATCGTTCTTCTCCTTTTGCTTTTCCGTAAGCAAAAAGATATGGAACAATAAGGTTTATAATAATTTTTTCCGCCGATTTTTTACCGAACGATTTTATGCGTTTATCTGTTTCTTTTCCGAAATTATAATGTGTATCCCAATATTCGGATGCCTTAAATTCAAAAAAAACGTTTAATTCTTCGGGTTTTTTGAATGTTATTATTTTTGCAAGCAATCCATCTGTTTGCATTAAAAGTTTTGCTAATTGAGCAATGCGGACTGTCGGGAAATTTGCAGGGCGTAATCGCATAAACTTCCAAAGATGTTTTTCAACAGGTTTAAGTTCGAACTTGTTTTGTAAAAATTTATATTCTTTTTGTAATTGTGACTGATAATCGTCAAGCGGTTGTTCATTTAAAAATCCTGCCTGTCCGAAAAGTAATGCTTCCATTTGCAAAATCGAATCACGATGTTTATTTATTGCGGCAAGCGGCGTTGATTGCGCCAGAAGTTCAAAAGGCAAAGTATTTGTACCGAAGCCAAACGAGCGAAAAAGCAAACGGTAAAATACTTCTTTGAAATCATTTTTTGTATCCGACAAAATTTTGCATATATGAGCCGAGCGCTGTTCCAGCCGTTCAATCATTATGCGATTGAGAAAATGCTTCATTTTGAACGTTTCCATATTTCCGATGTAATTCTGGCAGGCAATCCATGTTGTGGATGACAATAATTCGTTGTAACGTTTTTCCAATTTCACATCGTATTGTATTTCCAAAGCAGGAATTTTGCTTCCATCGCTGCGAAAAATATCACAATCGGCATTTTTTACAACGTGAAGAATAACATTGTCGTATGATTTGTCAGTATTATGTTTGTGTCGTTTCCAGTCGGATGCGTTTATATGAATTTCTATATTTCCCGCCCAGATTATTTCGTCTGTTTTTATTTTTGCATTAAAAAAATCAGGTCCCGCATCTTTGTTGATAATTCCGGGATTAAGGACGGTAATATTTTGGTTATCGGTTGTTGTTGCCGAATCTTTGTTAAATAAGCCAAATCGCCATATAAATTGTAAAAAATCTTCTTTCATTCATTTATTGATTGAAATACAAATTTAGTGTTTTTTTCATATTGGTGATATTTGTTCACAATTTTTTTATACTTTTGCTGTCCAAAATCGGGGTGTAGCACAGTTGGTAGCGCGCTACGTTCGGGACGTAGAGGTCGGATGTTCGAGTCATCTCACCCCGACAGTTGCCGTAAGGTGTTGAGGATTATTTAATTGGAGTTTTTTTGGAATTGAAAAAATACAATTAAATACAATTAAATACAATTAAAAATAAGTTGTTGGATACTATGCGTTTTTTTTGCAAAAAAATTAAAGAAGATGCGTAGAAAAAAAATTTTGATTTTACCGACCTTAAAGGATAGAGGTGGGGACATTACAAAAAAGTGGTTTGTGGAGATGTCGCAGCGCAATCCCAAAACCGGCGAAATGGTAAGATTTCGTACTGAAAAATTTGACAATATCAATATTAATTCGTTTAAAATTTTGACAGAACGATATGCTTTTGCTGAAAAAATCATTAATGATTTGAAGCAAAAGTTACATAACGGCTGGACAATCTTTAATGATACAGAGCGATTTGTTTATGAGGATCAAACGCAGTATTCGAATGAGGCGCGCATGTATAAAAGAGTGCTTGAGTCAAATTTGACTGTTGTGTATTGGCTGTCACGTTATATTAATGATGAACTTAATCAGTCGGGGTTGAGCGATGAGACTTTAAGCACTTATAAAAGTCGCTGCCGTATATTTCGCATGTGGATTGAAGCGCGTAAATATTCGCATCTTGACGTAACTGCGATTGATAATTTGAAAATCATCGAATTTTTTACCTATTTGCGCAACGAACGGCGCCTTGCGAAACGCACATACAATTCATATATCGAATTACTTGTTGCGTTTTTTGAATTTGTTAAAAAAACAGGATGTTTAAGCAATAATCCAGTACACAGTTTGCCTGAAAACAAATTGATTAAAGATATGGGAGCGGAGCGTATTCGTAAAGAAGATTTAGAGATAATTATTGCTGATATGGACAGGTATGACAAACAGCTTGCACTTGCCTGTCGATTTGAATTTTATTGCGGTTTGCGTCCCGGATATGAAACTCGACTGTTGCGTATCGGCGATATTGATTTGCGTTCAGGATACAGCAAGATTCGTGTGCTTGCTACTAATGCAAAGAAAAAACGCAGACGCGAAGTCGTTATTCCTGATGATTTTTTGGATTATCTTATCAACGAATGGAAACTTAATGAGTACGATAAGGATTTGTTTGTTTTCGGTAAAAATGGAATACCCGGGGCAAAACATCTTGGTAAAAACAATATGCGGTTCAGATTTAATAAAATTCGTAAAAAACTTAATATGCCATTTGAATATAAATTTTATTCGTTTAAACATACAGGCGCTACCATGCTGGCTGAGCATGGCGAACCAATCATAAACATTCGCGACCATCTTGGACATAAATCTATCTCAACTACCGAACATTATCTTAATAGACATGGTGTAAACAACTCGCAAACTATTCGTAAAAATTTTCCAAAAATATAAGGTTATGAAAAAAGTAATAAACATTTTTAAATATATATTAAATAGAAATAAATCGTTTTTAGAATATGCAAACAGATACCTTGATAATAATGATTACAGTAAAGATAAAAAGAGCAGAATTAAAAGCAAAATTAAATTTTTAAAAACAATAAATGTAATTGTAAAATTCAAGGATGTAAATAAAAAAAATATTCAAAAAATAAACGACTGTATGATTGATGCAGGATATACGACAGTTTATATAAAATCTATTATATACACTGTAAGTTCTTTTGTTAAAGAGGCTATCAGTGAGGGTTATCTGCTTCATAATCCGATACATGGATATAAAATAAAAAATGGCAAGGAAAGCAGTAAGGTCAATGCACTTTCGAAAGAAACATTAAAACTGATTGAGCAGACAAAATTTGATAATTATTCAGTTCAATATGCTGCTGATATAATAGTTTTTTGTTCGCATACGGGCTTGTCGTTTATTGATTTTCTGTCGTTGAAATATGAGCAAATAGAAACATCTGAAAATGCTTCATGGATTACAGGAAAGCGAAATAAAAATAACATAGAATATATTGTTCCGCTTGACGTTATAGCGTTACAATTAATAAAAAAATATTTTAAGCTGCCTCGAAAATTACGATTTAAAAAGAAGTCAGATGAATATCTGTTTCCATTTATTCGCAGAGAAAGTTATTATCAAATATTGCAAAAAATCAGAAAAAATCTGAAAATAAAAGAAAAGATAACTCCTCACCGCGGGCGTCATACTTTTGCTACAAATGCCTTGCGAGATGGTGTAAGCATTGAAAGTATAAAGAAAATTCTCGGACACAAGCCTGATTCAAATATAACATGGCTTTATGCCGAGGTTCAAAAAGATAAAATAAAAAAAGAGTTTTTTAAATAAAAAAGCCCCAACATGGGGGCTTCCACTTATGAAAAAATCCAGAAAAACATTAGTGTTAATTTTGTTTTTTATTTTTTTATTTTATTTAAAAATTTATATGCGTAAATCATTGCAGTTATTATTGTTATGCAAATACTAATCCACATTGGGTATTTGAGCCAGTTTTTGGCTTTTTGCTCTGTTGTTGCATCGAGTTTTTGAGATTCTGTAAAAACAGCATTCTGTTTTATGCTGTCGGCATGTGTTTCCGTTTTTTGTGAAATGCCCTTATTTTCAGTACTGTATTTGATATGCAGTGTTTCCACGTTTTTAACATGCAAAATCGTATCAGAACGTAAAGGTTCATTAATTAATGAATCGGCTGCAGGTGCATAAAATTCTACTTTTGTATATAAAATTTCTGCGTCAGTAAATTTTGTCGTGTCTATTAAAGTATTTATATTGTGCGTAATAACTCTATCGGTTACAATTGCAGCAGATGTATTTGTTTCAGATGCAACTGTTGTTTTTTTTGTTGTTGCACACGATATAAAAAAAACAGCGCTGAAAATTAAGAGAACTGTTTTCATTTCAAATACTCCAAAAAAAGTTTCCAGCCTGCCTTAACGTCTTGCAGTTCTGCGGGTACGCCGTTTTCTACTGCCGACATTGCTGCTACGACAGGTATCATTACATCTTTGTTTGTTGCGGTGATTTCGGCTGTTGCATCAACGCCGCTGTCGCTGCTTACCCGCTTAACGTAACCGTCTGTATTATTGTTATCAAAAGGTGGCGCATAACGGTAAATCATTTGTTTTATCGTCTTCAATCCGTATTTTTTTTGATAAGTATACAGCAGCACAAACATTGCTCTGTAACCGTAACGCATTTCTTTGAATTGCTTAAAACT
>JAIRKV010000093.1 GCA_031259935.1 Prevotellaceae bacterium
CAACGAATTTGACATTATTTCGGCAAAACCGTTATTCGATAAAAAATCGGCAACAATATTTATTGTTTCTTCGTTATCGGGTTTTGGCGAATGCGAAAGCGCAGAGCGAAGTTCCAATGGCAAATCCACATTACTGTAACTGTAAATTCTGATGATTTCTTCAATTACATCACATTCGCGTGTAACATCTACTCTGTATGGCGGAACTTCTACAAAAAGTTTTTCTTCGTCTTCGTTAATTATTTGGATTTCAAGCGCTGTAAGTATTGTTTTTATTTTGTCGTGCGCTATTTTGTTTCCAATCAGTCTGTCAATATTTTTATATGATAATTCTATACGGCAAGGTTCAAATGGTTTATCGAAAATATCTTTAATTTCAGACGAAATTTCACCTTTTGTAATTTCTTTGAACAATAATGCTGCTCTGCGAATGGCATAAGGAATAATATCAGGATCTGTTCCGCGTTCGTAAAGAAACGAAGCGTCGGTATGCAATCCGTGTCGCCGTGCGGTTTTTCTAATCCACACAGGATTGAAATACGCACATTCGAGAAATACATTTTTTGTTTCGTCCGAAATTCCCGAGTCCAATCCTCCAAACACGCCTGCAATGCACATTGGATGCGTTGCGCTGCAAATCATCAAATCTTTATCGCTGAGTTTGCGCTCAATACCGTCAAGAGTAGTAAAAGATGTTCCTTCGCTGCATGTTTTTATTATAACTTTTTTGCCATCTATTTTGTCGGCATCAAAAGCGTGTAAAGGTTGTCCGAGTTCGCGAACAATAAAATTTGTAATATCTACGGCATTGTTTTTCGGATTTATTCCTGTTGCTTTCAAACGTTTTTGCAACCATTCGGGCGAGGGCGCTATTTTTATGTTTGAAACAGTAATTCCTGCATAACGCGGACATGCATCGGCATTTTCCACAATTATTTCATAAGTATTGTCCGTATTATCCGTTTTGAAGTTGTCAATTTCAGGAAGTTTTAACGAAACATTGCTGCCATTTGATTTCAAATAAGCAGCCAAATCGCGTGCAACGCCGTAATGCGATGCTGCATCTATACGGTTTGGAGTTAATCCTATTTCGAATATATAATCATTTTCGATTTCAAAAATTTTATTAATCGGTGTTCCTGTCGGCGCTTGCGTATCAATCAGCATGATTCCCGAATGGTCGTTACCGATGCCAAGTTCATCTTCGGCGCAAATCATTCCGAACGATTCGATGCCGCGAATTTTGGAACGTTTTATTTTTACTTCATCACCCGACGAAAAATAAAGCGTAGAGCCGATTGTAGCAACTGCAACCTTTTGTCCTGCTGCAACATTCGGCGCTCCGCACACAATTTGCAAAGGCTGTTCGCCGCCAACATTTACTGTTGTTATGTGCAAATGGTCGGAATCGGGATGTTTTTCACAGGTAAGCACCTGTCCGAGAACTACGCCGGCAAGTCCGCCTTTAACGGTTTCGTATATTTCGATTGATTCAACTTCGAGACCAATATTTGTAAGTATTTCAGCTATTTGTTCATGCGTTTCGCTGAAATTAAGATATTCTTTCAGCCATTTATAAGAAATTGTCATAATATTATTATATTTTCGATTGCTTTTTATGAATAAGATTTGCAAAGGTAATTCAAATTTGTAAATTCGGAAACTGTTATTCTCTGTTTTTTGTGTCGATTACAATTGTTACAGGTCCGTCATTCACAAGTGCAACTTTCATGTCGGCGCCAAATATTCCTGTTTTTGCTTTTTTCCCTGATTCGGTTTCTACAATTTCAATGAATTTTTCATAAAAAGGAATTGCAGTTTCGGGTTTTGCCGCTTTTATGTACGATGGACGATTGCCTTTTTTTGTAGATGCATGCAAAGTAAACTGACTTACAATCAGAATTTCGCCATCAATATCCTGTAGCGAAACATTCATCACGCCCTGGCTGTCGTCGAAAATGCGAAGTTTGCAAACTTTTGCCGCAAGCCACGACAAATCTTCGAGCGTATCATTTTCTTCAAAACTTACAAGCATCATTATTCCTTTTCCTATTTGCGATTTCACGCTTCCATCAACACTTACCGATGCCTGCGATACTCTTTGTACAACTGTTTTCATTCTTTGATATTATTGTTTTAATTTGCACAAAAATACAAAAATTTTATTTTGCAACCTGAACTTTATATCCCAATTTTCGCGCATGTTCGGCAATTTTATCAAGTTCGTCGAAACTCACTTTTTGCAAATTGTCGGCAGGCGTTTTTCTGTCGATTGTATAAATCATTATTTCGCGCGGCTCAATTTTTTTTATTGCATCAAGCCAAGCGGTTATCTCATGTTCGGTTGTGTTGTCAATTTTTTTTCCGTCATAAGTTCCACGCAAAAACATTGTCTGCAAAATCATTTGTTTTTTTAATTTTTGCATGTATTCGATTATTTTGGCAACCGAATATGCAAATTGCGGTTTGTTAATCAACGCCGCCGTTTCATCAATTCCCGAATCGAGTTTCAATATTGCATTGTCAATTTTCAATAATGCTGCAACAACATTTGCATTTGCAAGCATTGTTGCATTCGACAAAACTGAAATTTTTGCGGCGGGCGCATATTGATTTCTCAAAATTATTGTATCATCGATAATTGCCGAAAATTCGGGATGCATTGTCGGTTCTCCGTTGCCTGAAAATGTTATGGAATCGAGATATTTGTTTTCATTTTGCATCAATTTCAATTTTATCTCGAGATTTTTTTTGATATCATCGCGCCGATTAAATTTTTTCTTTTCGACTTTTGTATTCCAGCCACATTCGCAGTAAATACAATTGAAATTGCACAGTTTGCTTTCTGTTGGTAAAAGATTGATGCCAAGCGATATACCGAGGCGGCGACTTTGTATTGGTCCAAAAACAGGTTCGTTAAAAAGCATGATAATTTAATATTTAAAGATTCAATAATTTAAAGATTTAATAATTCAAATCGAATATTCATACTTTTTGATTTGAAATAAATTTAAATTTTTTATATTGTTCAAACATAAAATTGTAGAACGGCAACCTGTTTTCGGTTTCTCGCGACTTTTCAAACGCTTGAATGTATGAAATACGGCTGCTTTTGTAAACATAGAATACGGGCAAGTCAAAACAAGCCAAAATGTAATTCATAATCTGGTGCGAAGTTCTGCCGTTGCCATCGGCAAACGGATGTATGCTTACAAACTGATAATGTGCATAAAAGGCAAGTTCGCATTTTTCTCCGAAAGTTTTTGCCTCAACAAATTTTTCACTCAAATCTTTGACAAAAGTTTTCATCAATGCAGGTACTTTTTTATAATCGGAAAAATATCGCGCTCCCGCATGAACATTTACAAGTCGGTAATTGCCTTGCGTACTGTCAAAAATTCCCAAAGCCGTGTTGTAAATACCGCCTGTATTTTTCACAACCATTCCGCTTATTTTCTTTATAAATTTCTCGGTAAGCGGCTGTTTTTCATTTGCAAAATTCAGCGTAAAGACAAGCGCCTTTTGATGGTCGATTACCATTTGTTGCTCTGAAAAAAGTTTGTTTTTTGAGGGCATATCTTGGTCGAGCAAATTATAAACCGGTCCTTCCGTAAGCGTACTGCCTTCAATTGCTGTGGAGTGATAAGTAATAGCATAATAAGTAAATTTTTTCAAATCCACTTGCCCGCGTGTTGCCTGTTGATAGTCGGCAACAAGTTTTTCAAGTCTTTTTATTGTTTCTTTTGTCATATTATTCAATATTTTTAATGCTTTCTGTCTGTTTTTTAATTAAAATTTTAATCTGTTGAACATTATGTTTTCATGATTTGTATTTTGCAAATATAATATGTTTTTTGCTTACGTAAGTTTTCTGAAACAATTTCACGGTTTCGGATACTTGCACGAAAGGCTCGGAGTCGATTATGTTTCTATCAACGTTTCGTTCCTGCGTAATGAGGACAACCTAACAAGTTTCGTAAACATGTTAGGTTTTGTGTAAATAAGAAAATGTAATTTATAAAGCAATAATATAAATTCACTTTACTTCCAATACATAGATTACAGAAATGCTATTTATAGTTTAAATTTAGAATAGATTTGCTCTTGTTAATTTAGTTTCTCTAGTTTTTCTTGGTACTGAAGATAAAATACCCGGAATAATATATAAATGTAAAGAATTAAGTATGTTCTCCCTCCTAAGAATTAGTTCATATACATAAGAATCCTCATCCACGCAATAAAACGACCCCGTCTTATCATAACCACAATATAATATTTTTTTCATTTTTTCATAAAGTTCTTCAGCGTATTCACCTGTAATAAAAATTGAGCTACATATATAATTTTCATCAAACTCATAAGATATTGTATAAAACTTCTTATTAGGAAAGCGAACAGAGATACTATGTTGACCATTATAATATTCATTACTAAATTTGTAACCAAGATTATCTAATTTTGTTTTAATCTCGCCGGCTGTATAGCCTATATAAATTTGCCCCGTTGCTGACATTCCAATTATAGCAAACATAATTAAAAATAATATTTTTTTCATTTTTAAATCCCTTTTAGTTTTAATTTCCAATTTGTAAAAAACCGATATTTAGATTTATTTTCTACTTGACTTTTACAATTAATATAAATTATTACCATAACCAATCTTCTCCATTTCCATTAAAACGTATACATTGTTCTTTCATATACATATCAATAAATCCATCTATATTAGTTGAACAATTATGTCCATAAAATCTAATAATAATTACTATATCATCATTTATCACTTCAGTGTTAATAGCATCCCAATATTTTATAATAAATATTCTTACATTATCGCTACCTTTATATGATATAATTGTGCTTTCTTCTATATTGTTACATACATTAATATAAAAATAAGCAGTTTGTAAATCTTCTCCTTTTTTATAATTAGTAAAATACTTATTTACTTTATTAAATTGACCTTTATCAGGATAACTTATAGTAAATAAATCTCTTCCAAAGTCATAACTTTTTTGTCCTCTACAAACAAATGGAATAATTGCTATAAACATAAGCATTATTCCTTTTAATAAATTCTTTTTTACAACTTTTTTCATTTTAATTGATTTTAAATTATTGCCAAGAAAGTTTTTCATCGATTTTTTCCTCTGTTTTTTTATCTCTTTCCAGTTCCTGTTTTTTTCTGCAATGTCGTTCCATCCAAACACCAAAAGCACAAATTGCGCTTCCTAATATAATTCCACAAATTATATTATTATATTCGTTGTTAATTAAAGCATTAACTATATTTCCTGTAATAGAAATACCAAAACAATACCATTCATGTTTACCGATAATATGTTTATAAATTTTTTTGTTGACTTTTACTTTTGACGCATTTTTCATATTTATATCATTTTTAAGACTAATAATTTATTTTTTAAATATTTTTTACAAAATTATAAAAAATATTTTTCACTGACAAATTTGTCAGTGAAAAATATTTGAAAAAATGACATTTTTGTCAAAAAAAATGAAGTCTCATAGATGTAATATAGAACTTATAACATTGATTGCCAAACGGATTAAACAGTTAAGAAAAGAGAAAAATATTTCTCAAGATAATTTTTTTATTGATACGGATATACATATAGCGCGAATAGAAAGTGGCAAAACAAATATAACGGTTAGTACATTGGATGATATTTGTAAATATTTGTCTATTTCCATGTCCGAATTTTTTGCAGATATAGATAAATGAAGTCAGATATTTGCATGGTTTTAATCAATATAAACACAAAAACTTGCGGTTTTTTCATTAGTTTTTGCCCATAAGTATTTGCTGATAAATGATTTTGTTTTTTGCGGAACGACTAATTATAAAACTTTAGTTTTATAAAATTTGTGAAGTTGATTTTTTCGTCAGCATCATTTTTTCCGTATCCACGTTATCAATCAAAACTGTTCCGGGCATTTTTCCCGCTTCAAAAGTTCCGAATTTATTTTCAATTCCAAGCGCTTTTGCGCCGTTGAGCGTTGCCCATGTCAGTAATTCGTTGAGTTCAATATTTCTAAAATTATCCGAAACTGTAAGCAATTCATCAATCATCGAAAGATTTGTATTTGACGACAAACTGTCTGTTCCTATGGCAATTTTTGCTTTTTTGCGACTGAACATTTCAATCGGCGGCAAATGATTTTCGATGTACAAATTCGATTTCGGGCAAAGTGTCCAGGTTATATTTTTGCTTGCCGATATTGCAAAATCGTAATCATTTTCGGCTGTAAAAGTGTTGTGTACGAGCAGAATTTTTGTGTTTTTGTCAATATCGTCCAAAAGACGGTGAACTGGCGATTTTCCTGTCGGCAAAGGTTTGTCGGGTATTGCAAATTCGCTGTAAAATTTTAAAAAATTGCCCGAATTATTTTCAAAATATTCGTTTTCGTCCTGTGATTCCTGATTATGATACGACAAAATTCCATATTTTTCGGCGCGAAGTTTCATTTCCGAAAACAGTTTGTCGCACATTGAATATGGAGCGTGCAGCGTTGGCGAAATTGAAAATCCAAGCCGTTTGCCCAAATCAACAGTTTTCTGATTTTGTTGCAGAATTTTATCTGTTTCGCCTGCATCGCACGAAAAGGCTTCGACAAAAGTGTGATAAAATATTTTGCTTTGTTTTTTCAGGTCAAAAGTCAAATCGCTGTTTGAAATATCACCAACGGCAACAATGCCTTGCCTGTACATGAAATTATCGTAAAATTTTGCGGCGTCAATCTGCTGCGATTTGTCGGCAATATTTCGCAATTTTGGTATTTCCGTTATAAAACCTGTGATTCCTGTGTGTACGGGAATTGTATTTTTCAAGTGCGAAAGTTCCAAATGACAATGTGCATTTACAAATCCCGGACATATTATTCCTGCGTAAAACTCAATATCCTTGTCGTTTTCAGAAAATGCCGAAAGTTCAACAATTTTGCCATCATCATCTATTGTCAATACTCCGTTTTTTACAGGTTTTGCATGTATTGGAAAAATATAATCGGCTGAAATTTTGCGCATTTGTTAAATTTGTTTTTCAAGTTTTTCTTCTTTTTTCACAATGTCGGCAGAGTCGGGTTCTGCATTCTCGGTAATATCTTTTTGCAAATTCAATAATTTTTCTGCAAAATCATTAATATTTTCTACATTTTCAAAACATTTATCTATTCCTGTCAAAGCATTTTTCAATTTCATGTTGAATTTTCTAACAATATTTTTCACAACACTTTGTACATCTTTACTTTCCAAATCTTGCAACATCCTGTCGAAACGCAATTTTATATTGTCGTAAATTTTGTTTATCGTTTCTTTTTGGCGCGAATACACGCGCATCGACTTTTCAAATTTGTCGCGTGAACAGTTATATTTCTCGAAAATAGCTTTATATCTGATAATTGTGTCGGTGTTTTGAATTTGATTTCTGTTGGCAAGCGTTTGCACAACGCCATCCGACAAATGCATTTCAAACAATATGTCTTCAAGTTGCCGTTTATTCAAAATATCATCGTTTTTGCAGCCCGACAAACACATTATTGCTGCCGTAACGAATATTATTAATTCAGTTTTTAACATCATTTCATCAACTTTACAAATACAAAAGTACAATTTGAATTTCAATTTACGAAACAGATTCTAAATTATAGAAACATTTTTTGCTGCTAACAAGTCGATATTTGTTTGCACAGATTAAAAAAATTAAGGTATTTTCTTCTGTAAATCCAGAATATCAATATCTCACAAAATTATATCGGGCAAAGTATAATTTGTGTCGATTGGTCGTTCCAATAAAAATATTACCTTTGTACTCAACTTATTTAATAAAAAGATAAAATATGAAATTACTTGAAGGAAAGACTGCTGTTGTTACAGGTGCGGCTCGCGGAATAGGAAAATCTATTGCCGTTAAACTTGCATCGGAAGGAGCCAGCATAGCATTTACCGATTTGGTTATAGATGACAACGCAAAAGCAACCGAAAAAGAAATCGAAGCATTTGGAGTAAAAGTAAGATCTTATGCATCCAATGCGGCAAATTTTGAAGAAACACACAAAGTTATTGAGGAAATTGTAAAAGATTTCGGCAGAATAGATATTCTTGTAAATAACGCCGGCATTACAAAAGACGGACTTATGATGCGCATGAGCGAAAGCCAGTGGGACGCCGTGATAACGGTAAACTTAAAATCGGCGTTCAATTTTATACATGCCTGCACTCCGATTATGATGCGTCAAAAAGCGGGAAGCATTATCAACATGTCGAGCGTAGTTGGCGTGAGCGGTAATGCAGGACAGGCAAATTATTCGTCGAGCAAAGCAGGGATGATAGGTTTGGCAAAATCCGTTGCACAGGAACTCGGTTCACGCGGAATAAGAGCAAATTGTATAGCACCGGGATTTATTATTACCGAAATGACGGCAAAACTCCCCGAAGATGTAAAAAAAGGCTGGGCGGAAAAAATTCCACTGAGGCGCGGAGGAACTCCCGAAGATGTTGCAAATGTTTGTTTGTTCCTTGCTTCAGACCTCTCATCTTATGTTAGCGGACAGGTTATCAACTGTTGCGGTGGCATGAACATGTAATTTTGCAATTCCTCAAAATGCGAATAAAAAAATGATATTGTTCGGCAGTATCAGTTTTGTAACGATATTAGCGACTTCTTATTTTATTGATAATTGTGAATTATCAATTTGCTAATCAGTCATTCCTTAAAAAGTAAAATTTTCAAATAAAGGATTTGGCTGCCATGCATTTTACAGGGCATTTTAAACCTGACGGATTTTGGAAAATTTCGGTTTTGAGAAAGATGCATGTCCTGTCGCAATAGAATATTAATAAACAGAAAGAAGCGCAGCCTGAATTTCGCGCGAGTTGCCGACGGTGTTTCATGTAA